>NZ_LAJY01000858.1 GCF_000963705.1 Elstera litoralis
ACGACTTTCGGCGCATTGAAATTATGACCCTGTAGACAGTAAAGCGCCATAAGTTTCGCGTTGTAGGGATGTCTCTTCCACGAACTCTTTTAAAATAAATTGCTCCGTGCCTCGATAGAGTATAGTCGTGTGGTTTGCATAGCCACCTGTTGTCTCACGGGTCAGCCAATTTCCTTGGAAAACAGTCGCCGATTGTCCAAGGCTGCTCGTTATAGCTAGGGGGAGCGAGACCATTTTATGACTCATCCTTTTGCAGGCGTCCGGAATGTGAGATGACTGCAATACAGCCCAAAACTAGCATTCCTATAACTAACTGGACTGAGTGGAGAGGAACCCCGGATAGCGGTTGGATATTCTGGCTGAGCCAGATCATGAGCAGCGGAATTGCTTGGAGTACGATAAATGTGCTCGCCGAGAGCAGCAGCTTCGACGCGCCGAAAAAGGTTGCTTGGCGTTCGGTGCTGCCAATTAGGACTATGCCGTTATAAATGGCTGTCGTTGTAAAAACCTGGATTAGCCCAAAAAGTGCGGAAAGGCCGAAGATCATAGAGTTGTATGGGAATAGAAATGCCAGGATAAATATGCAGAATGTTAACATGCTACAGGCTATCAGAATCCTGGAAAGCTTCCCCTCGATGAGTAGGGCTTGAGACGCCCAACTTTGCAAAACGATAACAACAATATTGCGGATAAGCTGCGCGATAGAATTATCGTCTGGGCTGCTGACGACGTTCGTGAAGATATATGGAAAAAGGATAGGGGCCGAAGAGGCCAATCCAACGGGTATAAAAGCCCAGAGATGAAGTTTGATAAAACTTTTCCGCTGCGGTCCAATGTCTAGGAGGGTGAGCTTCGTAATTTTCGAGCTTTTCTCTCTCGTGCCGCCTCTGAGCCATCCCAATATCAGAGGGATTGATAGAGCAACTTCAAACGCGGCAGACACCGATAGAGCTAAGGTATAGTTGTTATGCTGAAGGACTAGTAGCCCAAGCACGGGTCCTATGAGGGACCCGACATTAGTCCAGCGAAGGAACCGACCTTGCTGGCGAGCAGCTTCGCGTTTGTTGCCATGGCTTGCTGTAAGAAGTTCGGCTCTTGCGTTCGTGCTAAAAAGGCATCCCCCAATACCAATTCCAACGGCAGCAGATATAGCAACGAACACTCCTGGGCTGGTGGCCAGAGCTAGGTAGCAGATTGCATCAATGATACATCCAACTACCATCATAGGCTTAAAGCCGAACCTATCGCCAAATATTCCCGCTGGAAGTGCGAACACTTGGTTCGAGAACAAGAGAAAACTGTAAAAAAGCGATGCGGAGTCCGCATCCCAGCCGAGCTGATCTTGCAGAAAGTTAAAGTATATAGAGATGAATAAAGCGTAGGTAATCGCCGACCCACAACGCCTTACGATTATGTGCATGGGGGACATGATTGTCTCTGTTAAGCGGGGAGGCCGACTGAACTCAGATTCTGAGACATTCTCTCGAAGCTGCTTTCCAGTTTTCGCGAAGAGCCATAGCGAGCTGTCAAGAATATGTGATCCCATAGATTGGTGTAGAGACCAAAATTGAAAGCCGGAGATTTATGGTGTCGTAAATGAAACACACCAACTGCAAATAATATGTCAAAAATTGTGTCCACTTCCGGATTATGATCCAATAAATTCTCGGAAAGAAAAACTTCATATAAATAAACAATTATAATCATAAAATAATTTGTCTCTTGAAATATAATGGACAAAGTAATTGCTGGTAAAAGTAACGTTATCCAGACATCTGCTGAGGCTTTAAAATCGCCAAACCAGAGAAAAAAATGCGCACACTCCGGCCAGTGGTACCTGTGGTTGCCCCGACCATATTGAACCTTATGATGTTTCATATGGATTCGAAACATTGGATTAAATGGGTGATTGAAATGCCCTAGACGATGAATTCCGTAAGCGCATAGCGACCATAAAACAAACACTGACGCATAGACCATATGGCTTCCCTACCAAAATCGTTACAGTTTGATGACAGATTTATGTCATTTGCCGTCAAAGTAAGCTTGCCTTTGCGTGGAGTCAATAAAAAAAGCGTATTTTTGCACTTCAATACAATCGTATGTAGCGTTTGGGTTTCGATGAAGGTCTCCGGAAACTGCTAATGCAAGTCACATAAGTTATGTAGAAGAGTGCATAAGTCTCAATATAATCCTATTTAGTGCTCTCGTATCATCCAGGATGACAAGAGGATGTCCTGTATTCTAGCGTCAAAGCCGGAAGACCGCAGAACGGTTCGATTCCGTTCCCCACACCAATTTCAAATATGAGAAAGGGGAGCAAATTGCTCCCCTTTTTTTATCGCTGTTGCTGCTATTGCTTTGGAATCAATTCAGTTGGTAGCGGGACGAATGACCGCGCAAATAATTTTTCAATTTTGTCGAAAGGAATTGTAATTTTTTTCTCGACGGCCCATCGTGCGACTGCAAACAGGCAATTCCTGCTCGTTGCCGACGAAATGCTTCTGTTATCAAAATCATATCCAAACACGATCCCGCCGCGCCGATTGGTGATGTAACAAACCGGGAAGTTTGGGATTGAAGAATAAAGTGTCTTCATGTCCTCACCGATTTGCTTTCGGAAATCATAACCTTTGTCATCAATCACATAATCGATTTCATCTCGTGATACCGGCTTCGATGAAAGATCGTCGGTCGATGCGGATGATGATGAAGTATCTTTCTTTGAAAGCTCCTCGGTGATTGCTGCTGCGAGGGCTTTGTAGTCGATTGACACTTCGACCTTTCGTTGATCGCAACCTGAACCGCGCCGGGTTTGCCGGAGGCCATTTGGTTTAAGTTATGCGGCCAGTGCTGGTTCTTCCAGCATGGCATAGTACCGTTCCTCGGCTTCGGCTGGCGGTATATTCCCGATAGGCTCCAGAATTCGTCGGTGGTTGAACCAATCGACCCATTCCAGGGTAGCAAACTCCACCGCCTCGAAGTTGCGCCACGGTCCACATCGATGGATGACCTCGGCCTTGTAGAGGCCATTGATCGTCTCAGCGAGGGCGTTGTCGTAACTGTCACCGACGCTTCCGACAGACGGCTCGATGCCCGCTTCTGCCAGCCTCTCGGAATACCGAATGGACACGTATTGAACGCCCCTGTCCGAGTGATGCACGAGGCGGCCGCCATGAAGGGGACGCCGATCATGGAGTGCCTGCTCCAGGGCATCGAGGACAAAGCTTGCCTGTGCCGTCCGGCTCGCCCGCCAGCCAACGATACGACGCGCGAAGACGTCGATCACGAAGGCGACGTAGACGAAACCCTGCCAGGTGGCAACATAGGTAAAGTCAGAAACCCACAGCCTGTTTGGCGCAGGGGCTTTGAACTGCCGGTTCACCCGGTCAAGCGGACTCGGAGCCGTCTTGTCCGAGACCGTCGTGCGGATCGGCTTTCCTCGAATAATACCCTGCAGGCTCATCGACCTCATAAGCCGGGCAACGGTGCAGCGGGCAATGTCAAAGCCTTCACGCTTCAATTGCCGCCAGACCTTGCGAACGCCATAGACGCGGAAGTTGGCCTCGAAGACACGGCGGATCTCGATCTTCAGGCTGATATCGCTGCGGGTGCGGATCGACAGGCGATCCACATCCAGGCGCTTGGCAAGGGTCTCGTAGTAGGTTGATGGGGCAATCGGCAGCAGCCTGCAGATCGGCTCGACCCCGAACACACCACGGTGTTCGTCGATGAACGAGATCATCGTTTGAAGGGGCGGTCGAGCTCCGCCATCGCGAAATAAGCGGAGGCTTTACGCAGAATCTCGTTGGCTTGACGAAGCTCGCGGTTTTCCCGCTCCAAAGCCTTCATCTTCTCGGCGACGTCGCTCGGCAGCCTGCCCGTTTGCC
>NZ_LAJY01000859.1 GCF_000963705.1 Elstera litoralis
TTTCGCGCAGGGGTTTGTTCCGACTTCACGCGTTACGCGGGAAGCTTTGAGGACAAGGTTGCCCCATACTGACGGAGCTCGCTTAATAGAACGCCAACCTTCCGCATTAGATTATTTGTTTGATCTAGGACAGTATTAGACGAGTCTAGAACGATTCCGGCTTCAGTTTCTGTGGCCTCGATAGCGCTATTCACCGAAGCGGTTTTTTGAGCAACTGAATTGGCGCTGTGATCAATTTGAAGAACGGTTTCAGCAATATTGTGGGTAACTTTGTTTTGATCCGTTACCGAAGTCGATATTGTATCGGCTGATGAACTAATCAGGGTAATGGTTTGACCAATGCTGCGGACGGCACCAACAGCACTGGCAACTGCTTCCTGCATCGAAGAAATTTGCTGATTGATGTCCTCAGTCGCCTTGGCGGTCTGGCTGGCCAGATTTTTGACCTCCGACGCAACAACCGCGAAGCCTTTGCCAGCCTCACCCGCCCGCGCGGCTTCAATCGTCGCATTGAGCGCGAGAAGATTAGTTTGTGCGGCGATCGCGCTGATAATTCCGACAACATCGTTAATGCGCTGGGCGGCGCTACTCAGCCCCGTAATCGTCGCGTCTGTTCGCTCCGCTTCCTCGACGGCTTGAGCTGCAACGGCGCGACTTTGAACCGATTGTTGCCCCACATCGGCGATAGAGCGCGTTAATTCTTCGATAGACGACGCCACGCTCGTGATCCGCGCCGATGTCTCGAACGAGATCACTGCGACTTCCTTCGATTGGCCTTTCGTATCACCCAACCTGTGAGTCATTCCTTTTGCGACATGGGTCAAGTCGGTGGAAGAGCTAAGCAGATTTTGAACCATCTCCTCGACAGCTTGCTCAATCTTACCCGCTATATCATGAACAATTTCACGCTGTTGATCTTGAGATTGTTTATCTTTTATTGCTTGCTCTTGACGGAGTTGTTGAACGGCCCGCGCATTCCCGACAAAAACCTCAAGAGCGCGTGTCATTTGACCAATCTCATCCCGGCGTTTGGCCCCCGTGATTTGCACATTAAGATCTCCTTGAGCAAGGGCGCTCATGGCACGCTCGATCCGCCGGATACCCCGAGATATCTGCAGACCAATCCCAAAACTCGCCGAAAAAGTAACAATCAGTGCAGCAACTGAAACAAGTAAAATTAAGGTGCGAACATGATCCGCAATAGATTGAGCTTTTTCGCTTCGTTTAATCGTAGTTTGAATAGTAAAATTACGGAAACGTTCCAACGGTTCACGCAATAAAGCATATTTTGCAGCTGCTGTTGTAATAAGAGGAGTGGCAAGAACTGGATTGCGCTGCGCCATATCCGTTGCGGCTTTTGCACTTGCTACATATTCTTCCACTAATTTTGGAAGATTTACGATCAGCTCTTTTTCTTCATTGCCAAAGGAGTTTTCTGAAGCAACATCTTGAACGATTTTTGTGATTTTGTTGAGGCGCTCTGCGATCAAAAGCTGAATCTTACCGATTTCTTCATCCGAGCGCCCCAGCCGTTTCCAAACAACGATACTAAACATATCCGATTGAGTGTCGGCGACGGCCTGTACAAGCTCATCGCCCCGAATCACCGATGGTATATCGATTTTAACAATCTGGTTTGTTGATTGGGCCTGTTGCTCAAGCCCCGACCAGACTGTAAAGACAATAGCGACAAGAGCTATAACAAATAGTATTGGAGAAATTAGAATTTTGTTTCTAATTGAAAAATTCTGCAACATTACTTCACCCTCAAACAGAGTCCAGTGAGTGAATTGGGCGGCTTTCGTGACTGTAAAAAGCCGCCAACCCATCTAGGGAAGAAACCCAAGTGTATAGAGTTATCTAGAGATATACTCTCGATAGATTAACGACAAATCGTCAGCATTGTCGCAGGCTTCTCGATCCATTTGGAGAAGCAACTATACTCATATTCTGTTTCTTTAGTATAATGGGGCCAGAAAATTTTGCGTATAAGCCCCGCCTTTATCAGCCGCTTCAGTAAATTCTTTTTCCATAAAACGGCCTCTCAGATCTTGAAGCTGTTTCAATTCCATCCCGCCAATTTCCGGATACTTATTATGAACGGCAATTTTACCATTGACATAAAGAACAATACCCATTGGGTTGGCGCTCAAAGGAGAGGTTTTATTTTTAATGGCTTCGGCGGCTGCCGCAGCGCCTTTTTCTTTAACAAGGGTCGTTAATTCTACGACAACTTTCTGAAGCTGCTCATCGTTCCCGAAATCTGTTCCCGCAAGAACAGGGTGCGGCGCGAAAGCGAGAAGTGCGACGGACGCGACTCGCGCGAAGGCATTCAAACGGAACATGCACCATCTCCAAAACGAGAACATAGACTAGCGTATATTACCATCTCGCCTCTCGATGAAAACAGCATATTTCAAACAATTTTAAAAAAAACGCTATGGGCGTATATTGAGGCGAAAAAACGCGTTGGGGTTGATTCTGAGGAGAGATCGCACACGCTGTTGCTGAGGGCCATCCCGACTGTGTTTGGGATAAAATACAAACACAGTCGGGTCTTCGCGGGTTTGAGGCCAGAGCGTTTAGGGGGAGGGGTTAATTTCAGGTCCCTGGAAAATAGCTATACGCGGTGGGATTGATTGATAAGGGCGTTAACCCGTTAGCATCGGGGTTCAGTGTGCCGCCGGCTGAAATGATAACACCTGCGACCGCATTCAGCGCGGTCTGAAGCCCCCCCTCGATCCAACCCGAGGTCCAGGCTAAGCAATCTCCCGCCAAATAGACGCCCGTGTCGCGATTGGGGGTGAGGCATTTTTGATAATCGTAGAACATAGTCTGAACATAGGGGTCTTGGCCGGGTTGGCTTAGCTTAAAAGCACCGCTGAAATAGGGGGCGGATTGCCAGTCGGCATAAAGAATATTGCCTGGTCCAATTGGCTTTAGATTGCTTGCAAAAGCCGCATATCCCGGCCCCATCTCCGCGAGAAGAATCAAAAGCCCTTCATATAGGGCTACGGGATCGACCGCCCCGCCAGCTTGGGAAATACCGAGGGCTTGCTGTTTGGTGGCATTATCCTCCCAAGTGTAGGTGATAAAACAAACACCCGTGTCCGGCTCACCGTAATCCAGCGTGTAAATTTGCTGAATGGCCGTGTCGGACAACATAACCCGCGTGGCGTTGGGATTGTTGGCCCAGTATTTCTCGATACGTGCGGCGACTTTGATTGATGAAACCACATGCGTCCGCTTTACGGCTTCAGCCGTGTCGGCAGAAAGCTGGGGTGTATAGAGGGGGGATTTCGTTCCGGCTGAACTTGAAAATTGCGTGATATTCGTCTTCATTTCCATGGAGCGCGTCGTCGTAGCGACGATGACGCGCTGATACGGCCCAAAGCTCCCCGTTGGCCCGGTTAAGAAGAAGCCGGTCGAAATATGCTTGGTTAAATCATACTCAGAAACAAGATTAATGGGTGTGTTAAGCTTTAGGGCGAAGTTGTTTGGATATTGCGTGCTACACTGCTGCACAAGTGTGCTCGGGAGTGAGCGAATACCAACTTGAAGGAAATTCTGAGACGTTTCCAACTCATTGATAACAAGCCGCATGATTTCTGTGAAACCAACCGGATAAAGCGGGCCAAACCCGCCAGAGCCGATACCCAAAGCACCAAATTTGTCGAAATCGGAGAAGGTCCAGGCCGTGTTTCCGGGAATTTTATTCCCATTGGTGCCGGTAAAAATATCAAACAAAGCACCGTAAAAACTGGTCTGGCCGAAAAGATCAATATATTGCTGCCAAGCTGCCGTTGCGCCAGCGGTATCGCCCTGCTTCAGCTTATCAGTAATAGCAACAGCACTTTCTAGGATTGTATTGCCATTGCTGTCTTTCAGTCCTTCAGCGCAGAAAGCTCCCCAACCGACGAAGACCGTTCCGAATCCGGGCGGATAAGCCGCCTGGGAACTTAACCACTCATTGCTGGTCCCTTTGTAAGAAACGAGCGTTTGAACGACGCCTGGATCGGGAAAGGGCGGCAGCGAGGCAATCCCCCCGGGGGCGATTCCCAAAATTTTCCAGGTACCAGTTCATAATAAACTCGGAGGGTGGAAAGCGCATCGCCCCAAGTTCGGCTAAATCGCTCGTTGCCCCTGGAAACATAACCGAGTCGGCGCGCCCACCGACTTGATCCAAAGCATCAAAGAGGTCAACCGTAGCCCCGGCGCGGAGGAGTTCATAGCTCGCACACGCTCCAGAAACACCCGCACCAATAACGGCGATACGGGTACCCGCAGGGATGCTACCAAGGGGGCGATTATAGTTATTATTAAAAGACAACCATTGATCGTACGAAAAATTGGGGGTATCTATATACGGATGGCTTGTAATCTGTTCTGCGACTTTTGAGCGTACACTCGGAATATGAGCCATTTATAGAACCTCCTGAGGGGTTTTGCAAAGAATACTGTCACTTTTAATGTGCCAGCATTGTTTTTATAAACTCATTTAAGGTCAGGCTGGACACTGATGGCCCAAAAATACGTAGAAAACCATACAATGACAGCCTCCGGTATCGAGCTTCAGCGGATCTGAGCTTTTGAGTCGATATATAATAGGGTTATTTCCCTATAAAAGATAGTTTGAAAAATTACCTGATTCAAATTCATGTCTCGGGCGGTTTCAGTTTCTTTTTTAGCGTCGGGCTATG
>NZ_LAJY01000086.1 GCF_000963705.1 Elstera litoralis
ATGGACGCCCATGCCCGCATTCCCCTCGACGATGATGCTTAAGGATTACGGTCATGCCGACGAAAATCGAAAAGGATGCCGTTACCGGCACCGATACGACCGGCCACGAGTGGGACGGGATTAAGGAACTCAATACGCCGCTGCCGAAATGGTGGCTCTATACGATGTATGTCACCATCGTCTGGGCCTTCATTCATATGGCGCTCTACCCGTCGGTGCCGCTGGGAACGACCTATTTCAAGGGGTTGATCGGCTTTTCCGAACGTGAAGAACTGGAAACGAAGCTGAAGGCTGCCGCCGAGCAGCGCGCACCGATGCTGGCCAAACTGGCGGCAACCCCGATTGAGGAGGTTCAACAGAACCCCGATCTCGCCACCTTCGCCCTCACCGGCGGGCGGGCGGTGTTTGCCGATAATTGTGCCCCCTGCCACGGCGCAGGCGGTTCGGGCCGTCCCGGTGGCTTCCCGGTTCTGGCCGACGATGATTGGCTGTGGGGCGGCACCCGCGAGGCTGTTCAGCAGACCATTCAGCACGGGATCCGCAATGGCGGGGCCGAGGCGCGCGATTCGGCGATGCCGCGCTATGGGGCCGATGGATTGCTGACCCCAGCGCAAATCGGCGATGTCGCCGATTATGTGATCGCGCTTGCCAGCCCGGCGGGCACGGCGCTGTCGGCCAGTGCGAAGCGCGGGTCGGAAATCTTCGGCGAACAATGCGTGGCCTGCCACGGCGCGAAGGGGGAAGGGGTGAAGGACTTCGGCGCACCCCGCCTCAATGATGCCATTTGGCTCTATGGCGGCGATCGGGCGGCGCTGGTCCAGCAGATTTCCGCGCCCCGTCAAGGCGTTATGCCCGCGTGGTCGGGGCGTCTGAGCGAAGCGCAAATCAAAATGCTGACCCTCTACGTGCATTCGCTCGGCGGTGGTCAATAACCCTCGGCCTTGCGTAGAATAGCTTAAGCTTACCGACAGCCCCATCGTTTGCCTGCACGTCAGGCGCGATGGGGGTGGAGTTTTGAAAATGGCCGATTCGCCGGCAGGAAAAACCTCGCATCCCGATCCGCTTCTCTCCGCCAAGCAGCAGCGCGAAAGCCTGAAGTCGGCGGGGGACTCGCTCTACGCCAACCGGGTTAAAGTCTATCCGAAGGCGGTAAAGGGACCGGCGCGACGGGTGAAATGGGCGATTTTGGCGTTCTGCCTCTTCGTCTATTACACGGTGCCGTGGTTGCGGTGGGATCGGGGGCCGGGCCAACCCGATCAAGCGGTGCTGCTCGATCTTGATGGGCAGCGCGGCTATATCTTCGGGCTCGAAATCTGGCCGCAGGAAATTTATTACCTCACGGGCGTTTTGATTCTGGCGGCGGTGGCGCTGTTTCTCGTCACCAGCCTGTTCGGGCGGCTGTGGTGCGGCTATTCCTGCCCGCAGACGGTTTGGACCGATCTGTTCATGGCAATTGAGCGGGCCATTGAGGGCGACCGCAACGCCCGCATGCGCCTCGATCAAGCGCCGATGAGCGCGGCAAAACTCGGTAAGAAGCTGCTAAAACACGCCGTTTGGCTGGTGATTGCGCTCGCCACCGGCGGCGCTTGGATCATGTATTACCAGGACGCGCCGACGCTAACGGTGGCGCTTATTACCGGCCAGGCGGGGTCTAGCACTTATTTCTTCGTTGGTCTTTTCACCGCGACGACCTATGTGCTGGCCGGTTGGGCGCGGGAGCAGGTGTGTACCTATATGTGCCCCTGGCCGCGCTTTCAGGCGGCGATGCTCGATGAGCAAACCTTGACCGTCACGTATCAGAAGTGGCGGGGCGAGCCGCGCGGCAAGCATAAGGCGGGCGACCCCTGGGACGGGCGCGGCGATTGCATCGACTGCAAGCAGTGCGTGGCCGTCTGCCCAACCGGGATCGATATTCGCGACGGCATTCAGCTTGAGTGCATCAACTGCGGCCTCTGCGTCGACGCCTGCAATGAGGTGATGGATAAGGTCGGGCGTCCGCGCAATCTTATCACCTGGGATACGCTGGCCAATCAGGAGGCGAAAACCAAGGGCGGCGCGGGGCATTACAAACTCTTCCGTGCCCGTACTTTCATTTACATCGGCGCGCTCCTGCTCTTATCCGCCGTAATGGCCGTTGGGCTGTTCTCGCGCGCCAAGACCGAGTTGACCGTGTTGCGCGACCGTGCCCCGCTTTATGTCGGGCTTTCGGATGGGTCGATCCGCAATGCCTATACGCTGAAGATCATCAATAAGCAGCGCGCGGTGCAATCCTTCCGGCTCAGCTTCACGGGGCTCGACGGTGCGCAGCTTTCGGCACGCAGCCAGGACGATCAGGACGTGCCGGTGGCGGCTTTGCGCCTTGCCCCCGATAGTGTCGGCACGTTCCGGCTGTTCGTGAAAGTACCGAAAGCGCAGCTTAAGGCCGAACGGGTTGCCGTGACGCTGACTGTGGAAAATTCTGAAACCGGCGAACGCGCGGGGGCTGATAGTCTGTTTATCGGTCCGTCCGTCCCGTAAGGAGCCCGCTATGACCGCTCTTCACTCCCTCTCGCCCGCCGAAGCGTCCCGGCGCTACCGCTGGATTCCCTGGTGTTTCCTCGCGGGTTTTGGCGTGGTGCTCATCGCCAATGGCACTTTGCTCTATTTTGCCACGCGCCAGCCGGTCGGTCTGGTGATCGAGAAGCCTTACGAGAATGGCATTGCCTATAATAAGATTCTCGCCGCCGGGCGCGCGCAGGCCAAATTAGGCTGGGCGGCGAGATTGTCGCGTCGGACTTTAACGCTGGCGAGGGGCGTGCGCGCGTGCAGGTGCGCGTGACCGACGCAAGGGGCCGCTCGATGCCGCCGTGGTGCAACTGACGCTCACGCGCCCGCTGGAGGGTGATCGCCTGCCGACCGTGAGCCTGCCGGTCGAAGCGGGCCGGGCACAGGCGGTGTTAAGCGGCTTACGGCCAGGGCAATGGGCCGCTCGCATGGTCATTCAGCAGGGCGAGGCTCAAGCGGTGATTGAGCAGCGGATCATCCTAAAATGACCGCCCTACGGGCACCAGCGGCGTTCGAGACGACCGAGTCGTCCTGTGCCCATTGCGGCGCTTCCTTGCAGGCCAGTGCCGAGCCGGGGGAGCGTTTCTGCTGCCACGGCTGTGCGGGGGCCTATGCGTTGATCCACGATCTTGGGCTCGATCAATATTACGCCCGCCGCTGCCTCGATCCCGACGCGCGCGCGCCGCGCCCGGAAGAGGAAGGCGCGGAAATGTCGGCCTTCGTGCGGGCGGGCGACAGTGGCACGGCCAGCCTGACGGTGATGGTCGATGGGCTGCAATGCGCCGCCTGCGTCTGGCTGATCGAATCGGTGCTAGCGAAACTGCCAGGCATGCGCGAAGGCCGGGTGAATATGACGACGCGCCGTCTGCGCCTCACCTGGGAGGGCGGGGTTGACGATTGGCGCCGCCCGGTCGAGGCCATCGAGCGCCTCGCTATCGCCTGAYTCCCTTCGATTCGCAGAGCCTGAAGAATGCGCGCGACCAGACCGGCAAAGCGCTGTTGCGGGCGCTGGCGGTGGCGGGGTTTGCGGCGGGGAATATCATGCTGCTGTCCATTGGCATTTGGGCCGGGGAAGTGCAGGGCATGGGCCACGCGACGCGCGATTTGTTGCACTGGGTTTCGGCCCTGATTGCGCTTCCCGCCGTTGCTTACGCCGGGCAGCCGTTTTTCCGCTCGGCTTGGTCGGCTTTGCGCAATGGCCATACCAATATGGACGTGCCGATTTCCATCGGCGTGACGCTCGCCACGGGCATGAGCCTCTATCAAACCGCGAACGGCGGCGAGCATGCGTTTTTCGACGGCGCGACGATGCTGCTGTTCTTCCTGCTCATCGGGCGGCCT
>NZ_LAJY01000860.1 GCF_000963705.1 Elstera litoralis
ACTCCCTTGCATACGTCGTGTCAATATCAGCTTGACCAACAACGGTGTTCTCCGGCGGGAGGGTGGCCGAGTGGCTGAAGGCGACGGTTTGCTAAACCGTTGTACGGGTTAAACCGTACCGTGAGTTCGAATCTCATCCCTTCCGCCAACTTCTTCTTTTTCAATGAAATCAATAAGATAGACCCCAGGGAAACCCTGGGGTTTTTTCATATCCGGGGCAATTGGGGGCATCAAAGGGCAACCGAGCGCATACGATTTACCCAAGATTTACCCAAGAGGTTGATTGATAATCCCTAAAGATTTTCTCGGATAAGGCTTTTTTAAGCATCGAATGGGGTTTTTGGGTAAATCTTGGGTAATGGTTAATTTTCAGCCATGCGTTAGGCACATAGAGCGGTTTCATTAGACGCATATAGGCCTAAACGTCAAAAGTATCGATCTGTTTGAGGGTTTCAGATTTTCGCCGCAAAACTCGGTTCGAGGCGCTTTCTTCAAAATTTTCAGCGTAATGCGTCGAATAAGACCCATCTTTCCGCCAGAGTAGTTTTGCCTAATTTTTGTGCGCTTCTGTGTCAAGAAAAAACAGGTGCAACCGAATCCAATACAGTGCTATTCATTTTTCACGGCAAGATCAGCCGGAACGAACCGAAAGGTAAATGACAAAGGGAGACAATAGTTATGGACATAAGTAGCTTTATCCGAAGACGGGACGTTCAAAAACACTTTCCAATGTTATCGCCATACGTCCTAAAGCATTGGGCCGATGCTGGGAAAGGTCCGAATTACGTCCTAATAGGCCGTAATTCTTACTATAATCCGAAAGATATTGAGAGCTATATATCGCAAAAAGCTATTTCGCCCGACCTCGAATCGCGACGAAAAAAGAAAGGTTGTTAACGAAATTTTGGGGGCTTCCCCAGCGCGCAGAAAAGCGGGAAGACCGAGGAAAAAACCAACGAACACTTAATTTCTGAAAGGATAATAAAATGGCTCCGAAAAAACCGTTCGATCGGACAAAAGACAGTCTTTATTTTGCGGCAGATAGGCTCCGCGAACAAAAAAAAGAATCAGTTTGATAAAGAAAATGCGCGCAATCAAGCCAAAATTAGTGAAAAGCAATTCGGCAAAAGCTGGAACGATAAAATGCGCGAAATGTATCCGCATCTTTATTCCGAAAATAACCAATAACCCATTTTTACAGAAAGGATTATTTAAATGTCTCACGAATCTATAATTCAATGGACTGATGGAACTGCTAGTTTTTTTACAGGGTGCAGCATCAAAAGCAGTGCCTGCGCTAATTGCTATGCCCCTCCTATTTCGGCTCGATTAGCGTCATTCGGGCAAGAATCATATGAGGGGGTAACATCAAAAAATGAGAAGGGTGTTCTTTACTTCAACGGCAAGATAAAGCCGAACTTAAAAGCTGCTGAGAACGTCATAAAAGTAAAGAAGCCTAAGAAGATTTTCGTTAACTCTATGTCAGATATCTGGCACGAGAATGCGCCAATTTCGTATCAAAAAAAAGCACTAGAGTTAATGAATCAATACGATCATCACACATACCTAATACTTTCAAAGCGAACTGAAAATATTGAGCGAATTTTGGAAGAAACAGGTATGCCTCTTCCGAAAAATACTTGGATCGGCGCAACGGTAGAAGGTGACGTGATCGACGTTGAGACTAAACTTAATGTAAAGTATCGGATCGATCACATCCGTAATGTAGATGAAGCTCTTGTTCGGTTTCTATCAGTCGAACCAATGGTAGGGCCGCTGCATTTTGATGATAGCGATCTGGTTAATGTTAACTGGATTATAATCGGCGGTGAATCAGGTCATAATGCTCGACCATTTCATTTGGAATGGTGCCGAAATTTGATCGAAAATATCGATGATATTGCTCAACGGCTGAATCAGAAGATAGCGATATTTGTGAAACAGCCGGGTCGGGACAATTTTTTTTAACGGCGTAAAGGTTTACGTCGAAAAATGGGACAAGCAATCGGAAGCCCCAGATTCCTGGCCGCGATGGATGCAGCGGCGGGAAATGCCGATCACATTGCCGACCGCTGATCTTAATCTTCTGAATGCAAAAGGCGGCAGCGGTAAAAGCATTTCCGATCTTAATGTAGCTATCTAAATAAAACCCCACTTTCCAATCAACTTCATTACCCCCTGGTTTTAATAAGCCGGGGGGAAAGGAGATAGTCATGAGTAATTCAAATGAGAAGCCAAAAACACTGAGAGAATTAGCGATTGAATTGCGGGAGCAGCAAGCCCAAAACTGGGAAAAGAATATACCGGCGATGACAGTTCGTCGTGATTTACCCACTATTCCTACGCCGCTCGATTTCGTGATCGATAATTTTGAATCAGCACAATTAGCAATCATCACTGCCCCAGGCGGCACCGGCAAAGGCTTTCTGGAGATTCAGCTTTCAATTGCTGTTGCGGCAAGAGCAATTAAAGATGAAAAAACCGGAAAACTACATTGCCCTTTCAAAATTTGGCAAAAAACTAAAGAAGAGGGCGAGAAGGTTCTTTTTTTAACTGTGGAAGACTCGAAGATCGTTATTGAGAATCGCCTCATTGCGATGCGAAATCACTTCAACGCTAATAATATAACAGGCTTTAAAGAAGCGATTGAGAATATCGACATAATCGCAATGGGTGGCGGCAGAGCACCAAAACTAGCCGTTCGTCAGGGCAATCAGCAGGATTTGCCATCGGCAGGCCCACTGCTGAAAATACTACGAGATTTAATTACCAAGAATAAATACCGTCTCATAATTCTTGACCCTCTCGGTAAACTTCACGAATTGAACGAGAATAGTAATGAGGATATGACGCGACTGTTAGAGATGATAGAAGATGAAGTTATTAA
>NZ_LAJY01000861.1 GCF_000963705.1 Elstera litoralis
CTTTGTAACGCGCTTTAGTTCTTTCGTAAAATCCATATCCTTCAGCCTCATTTCCAAACGGCATAATCAATCTCCTCCGCCCCTCACTTTCGTCGAGATGTTTTAATTTTAGTGGCATTTTGTCATCAAACAATATGTCAATAGTTTTGTCCAGAATTGTTAAATGGATTAGCGTTTCCCGCATAATTTTAATCCAAACCACAAGAGATTGATCTTCATGATTCGGAAGGTATTTATGAAATGATCTATAAATATCTGGTGATACGTCCGGAATACCTTGTATTTCCAAATCCACGAATTTTGGCAGCAAGAAAGGCTTCGATAATTCGATTTGCCGATGAAAATACGGAATCCATTCGTCATAAGTTTTCGGATAATTTGTCTCAATATAATTGCTTATTGCAATTTCTGGGTGTTTTTCGATGATCTCGGAGGTAAACTTGTGTGCGGCATTAACAACCGTCGATTCGTGGTTAAGATAATATTTACTGCCGAAAACGTTCATTTTTTAAACTCCTTATTATCCCCGGCTAGTAAATCCGGGGGCATTGATTGCAAATCAGAATTTAAAGACGAAATAACCCGCTCCCAGACCTATTAAAAGCGATACCGATATCGATAATCCAATCGCCATAATATTTGTTTTACTTTTCACCCCATCTATTTTTTTTTTGTATTTCTTCAAGAATGGATTTAGAAATCTCTCTTTGAGCATCGGCGGTGATTTGATTCGCTTTATACGCAAGTCGTGAATCGGCGATATTCCCGAGATCGAGAAGGCTTTCTTTCAGATCCGAAAGGGTTTTTTGAATGTCCGAAGTAACAAATACCCTCAGCCGTTCTTCGATATTTTTTGACGTTTGTGGTCATAATTTCAACCATTTTCTCACTATTTATTCCTCCTGCTCGCTGAATTGCAATCGAGGAAAGAAAGAATTCATCCGCATCGTTAATGCGTGTTGCGATTGCTCTTATTTCATTTGATTCGTCATTCGTCATCGGACGACGCGCGATTGATTCGAAGATCGCATTAACTTTGGTCATTGTTTCATTACTGATAGTAGCCATGATGTAATTTCCTTCTTTCAAAAGATTAAGCGAAAACGCTGTTTAGCTCGTTACCAAAAGTATTAAGCCATTTACGCAAAGCCGCACGTTCACCGAGCCCCACTAATTGCGAATCAATGATTTGCTGCATTCCATATCCACGAATGCGATCTTCTTGGCGTAATGCTAATACTTTATTAGCAAGACCGGGATTCAATTTCGGCATATAGATTTCAGCGCCACCCAATTCTTCCAGGGCTCTTTTTTTAGTCTTTGAATCATCCCAGGCTCTGAAATCATCCGGCTCGCCGAAAAATCCATTTTTTACGATAATAACCTTGCTATAAAGATATCCGAAATTGTCGAGCGCAAATTTAAGCTGAGATACACCGTCTAAATCTCTGTTGAGAACCCAAAAAAGGACTAGGTTTAGTCCAAGTTCATTCTTCATCGAATCAATCAATTCGTGATGTTTATTATCCGATTCATTTGCGCGTGCAGGCATCGAAATTAACACCGGATCATTGTTACCGCTCAGTTTCTTCTTTTCTATTTCGTTCGTGAATTTGAAGAAATCATCTTCGCTATCGAGATTTTGAATAATTGTTTTATCGGGATAGAATCTGAAAAAATCCGCATTCCCGCCATCGGCATCAACACCATAAAAGTTGATACCATTTGCAATAAAGTTTTCTGCAATTCCACGGGTTGCGGTAGATTTTCCGCTTCCGCCCTTTTGGCCGTTTACCGATATCACTAAATTTTGATATTTCAGTTTTTCGCTGAGAGACATTTTCTTTCTCCGTCAAAAGTTAAAAGGTTAGGTTTCGTCATCCGGCTGTAAAGTTTGATTTTGTTTTGGGTTGATTGATTGCGAGATGGGTCGATTGATGACGGGTTTTTGAAGCGATTGAATCGGTGTAGAGATAGTTTTTTCGGTTTTAGGCTTACTCTTATTTTCAGCCGCTTTCTTTTTTCGCTCCTCTGATTTCCTTTTTTTGGAAAATCGGTAATAAGCCCCTGCAAATGTTTTATCGTTTATTTCCGGGGCGACCATTTTATGCACCTGCGATAGAGATAATCCTTCTGCTTTTAGATTATTAATCTGATCGAAAAACTTTTTTGACAATCTTCATCGCAAGACTTTCGGTCTGATTCGCAATTGATTGCGGATCATTCCTAATATTTTCAAATCTTTTTTCGATTTCTGATAGATCTATCATAGCATTACTCCTTTCTTTTCATGAATTTGATTGCGAATTGATCGCTATTTGATCGCTATTTGATCGAGAACAAAATACATATTGATGCGGCGTTATTGTGATATATAAACCTGATTCGATTTATGTCAATTAATAAAGTGATGACGTTCCAGAAAAAGATAAATCCATGTGTAAGCCCTGTCTGATCCATGTGTGATCCATGTCTAACGCATGCTGATACATAAATTGATTATGAGTTGATCCATACTTTTTGCGATTGAC
>NZ_LAJY01000862.1 GCF_000963705.1 Elstera litoralis
CTTTTAGCTTCAGAAAGAAGCCATTCGCGCCATGATGGGAATGAAAGCGATTTAGAAAGCGATTTGCGTTCGGATGAATGCTTTTGTTCCAATAGCTCTCTCGATTGAGCGGCCTTCAATGCGCGTTCGGAATCGAGACGTAACCGGGTTTGGTGGTCGGTAATGGAACGAAGAAGCGTTCTGCGGTCGGTAGCTTGTTGCTTCTTCAGAGCATCCATTTCGGCTTTCTGGCGGTTCCGTAAAGCATCCTTACGGGCTTTGATATCGGCTTTGTCGGATTGATGCAGAGCCTTCCGATTTTCAAACTCGTTCCATAGATCGTCTTTCTTTGAAGTTTTCTCCTTTCCTGGGCTAACCCCCAGGGATGGGGTTTGAGGTGAGGAATTTGACGGTATGGTGCCAAATCGGGCTTCGAGCTTGCTGAGACTGGCGCTGTGATGCACCAGGGAGGCTTTGCCACGCGCTTCGGGGTCATTAGCGAGGGTAAGGACGGCACCGGACCCATGCTTTACGTATGAGATGTCAGAACCGAACTCGGCTTGACCGTAGATCGATAGACGGTTCTGAAGATCATCCCACGATGATGAATCTCGGAAGATCGATATAAGCTGCTGATTACCTTCGATGCGGCTTTGAAAGGATTGAGAAGGGTTATTTGAATCACCATCACGAACTTTGCGATTACGAGAAGCACGATCAGGTTTCGGCGGTTCCGGCTGTCCAAGCTCACGGGCAGCAGCTTTGTCACCAGCAAAATGACCCTTCGCACGAAACCATCCATATTGATTCTCGACGATCCGACACACTTTAGCGAGACGTGCAAAATCATGTGATGGCCGTTTGACCCTTTGAAATGTCTCAGGGTTTACGAGATCGACGGCAATATGAATATGCGGTAATGACGTGTCTCTGTGAATTACTAATGCCGCTGAATGATCTTTTAATCCCAATTCATTCAATGCAGCTTTAGCAGCATCAAACAATTGAGCGTCATCGGCTTTATCATGTTCGGATAAGCTCAAAACAAAATGGTACATATTATCTTTTGAATGATCGCTGGCATTCTTTCGCGCCACGCAATCACGGATAAAATCATCTGCAAACTGCGTCGGGGAATTAATAAATTGAATAGACGAATAGCGTTCAGGGGCGGTAAAGTCCCTTCCGTGAATTAGATATTTCACGAGATTTTTAGGACTTCCTCCGTCCTTCCGAGAAGATATGATCTTACCAATCATTATATTAATCCGTAACGGAAGAGTACGAATAATTAAATAGGATATCGTCAACTTTTATTTTAATTTGATAGAATTCGGCCTCGTTATTAAATAGCTCCATTTTCTCAATTACCATTAATAGCCCTCTGATTTTACCAAGCTCGCTAATTACACGGGCATCATCTTTCGATGGTGCAGGGTAAATAGGATGGCCGAGAATCAATTTTAATGTGTATTGCGGAATTGGCAATCCAGCAGCAGAAGCAGACATTTTTGCTTTATCGTGAATTTCAGGAAGAACTCTGACGTTAAAAGAATCAACTGGAATTCTTTTACCTTTTTGATCTCGAAAACTAATTCTTTTTGATTTACGTCCAATCGCTTCGATAGTTTTCTCAAAAGATATAATTTGATCAAGCTCGGATATAGAAACGTGGGAATTGGTATTGATGCTTTGTTTTATCTTTTGACCTATCAGATTAAGTTTTTGGAATGTGAGGGAGGAGGATACTGATTCAGATTTAAGGTCATTGGCGTTAATTATTTTATGCTCGATCATTTTTGGAATTGAGGAATAGTAATAGGCCTTTTGATAAAATGAATCGAGAAGATTACCGGGGATAGAAAGGTATATTTGGGCGGTTCTTCTTCTGGCATTTGAATTAGACATGATTGCTTTCTCCTTTAAAATATACCGAAAAACACATCACAAATTTTTTCCCCGAAAATTCGGATATTTATAGAAACGGTCGCAATAAGAATATATCTTCCGAAGTGATTCGGGAGAGGGTGTAACGTATTTAGCGCCGTCCAAATATTCCAACCGAGGAATATCATATTCCCCCGTT
>NZ_LAJY01000863.1 GCF_000963705.1 Elstera litoralis
CTGGAAAGTGTGTGTACGGGAAACCGTACCGTGAGTTCGAATCTCATCCCCTCCGCCATCCTGCTTCGCTCTCCGAGCTTCGCAGGATTGTAAAAGCCCTCACCACGAAGCAGGATGCCCTCCGAAGCTTTAGCGCAGAAGGGCTGATACTCTTAACATGGTATGTCATAGTCCAGACAACCTGAGGTCAGGGTGAGTGTTCTTAACACATCCAAGAATAAATATTTTAGAATATATTACATCTTTTTAGGATGCGCAATTTCTTAAACACATACATCATGGATAGCGTGGCCTATAGCCTCAATGTCGTTCAGTATAGCCTCGACCATACTGGGGGTAATCGGCCAAAGTTGACCTGGATATGACGGATCGACGTCTGCCTCGTGTGCGATTTTGTTTCGTCGATCAATTATTAAGCCTAACGTAGCTTTCACATCCTTTGGAGCCTTGCCCATATGAGCCCCCACCTGTTCCCAGAGAGAAACTGGCGAGAATAGGCGCACGGCATCAGCTATCTTATCTGGTGTCTGAAAGGAGGCGTATCCATGTTTGGAACGGATTTCACTGTCCAACGCGGCCACTGTGAACGTCGGATTTGCAAGGTTTCGCGCCGTAGACATTGGTAATGGAAAAACGTCCGAAGGCATCGGTAATCGGACGGGTCCCGGCCCAGCACTCAAGCATCCCAATGCGCACAATCTCGTGGATGTAGTGATCCAGAGCGCTGACCGCCATGACGATCTCAGCGCGAAGCATATCACTCAGATCCACCGCTACTGTTAATGTGCTGCTCAGGGTATTGTGCAGGCCGTGGAAGTGACGCGCGCGGGCGAGACTGTCGTCGAATGCCTTAAGCGCTGATTGCATCTACTACTCGAATAACTCGGTCAGCGGCCATATCGAATAATTTGGCAAATTGCCGCTGAGATTCTTGGGTCGATGCCAGAACACTACCAACCTGCTCAAGTTGCTCGGGGGTCAGTTCAAAAATGGGAACTTGGTGTTCCTGAGAGCGCGCTATCAATGAGTTGAAGTCGGCCATTTGCAGGATAGGCTGGCGTGGGTCGTAGCCAGCTGCTTCATAGATTGCATCCTCTAGCATTAGACCGCACGCTTTCAGCGCTGGAATAAATGTATCAGCGATGGAGACCTCAAGCTGATTTATCCACCCTTGGAATGCCTTTGAGGGGTACCCGCCCCTCGGTCGGTACTTTTGGATGACATGTCCAAGAAACCTGGGATTGGACTGCGGGAACGGATATTCTGCGTCTTTCAGCGTGTCCATCTGAGATGCAGACGAAGCCCATGCTTTCCACTTTGGTAGAACGCCGGTCAGCGACCTTATAGCCATGGTGGAGAAATAATCAGGGTGCATCGGTACTAAGAACAGATTGCTTGTTGCTAGGAGATTCTTGTTAACAGCACCGAGGCTAGGGCTCATATCGACAAGTACGATATCGATGCTATACGCCTCGGCGGTCTTATCAATCAGATACCGGAGGGACCCAGGCAGATTTCGCAGCGTCACAAGTGACCCGGAGAGTTCTTGTGCTATTCCGAGTGTTACCTCATATTCGGCAAGACCAATATGCCCAGGCATCAGCCAAAGCCGATCGTTTCCAGGCACCTGTGGGCAGTCGACAGCTTGGATAAGTGCAGGGCGTGACTCGAATGCTGGTGCAAGCCCCTCACGCATGTTCATCGGGCGACCGCCTTTAGTACCTTGGATGGAATCGGCATTCTCCAAGTCCTCCAAACCTAAGACCATGCCCGTCAGATTGCACTGCGGGTCGCAGTCAACCAACAGCACATTCTTGTTCTTTCTGGCGATCATCCAGCCCAAGTTGAAGGCCGTAGTCGTCTTGCTAACGCCCCCTTTATGATTGAATAAGCTAATTACCGTCGCCACCATTTGACTCCTCAGCTAAAATCGCGAAATTGTAGCTTCGGCGCGTTGGCTTGCAACCGCAACCCTTTTACTTGAAAAATGCTCTCCCGTGATCGCCCCCAAAAGGTTCCCGCCCATGAAGCTGACGGATCAGACGACGACCCTCGGGCATCTCTCGGCGCACGCGCCGGAGATGCTGCGCGATTTGGCGGAGACGC
>NZ_LAJY01000864.1 GCF_000963705.1 Elstera litoralis
GGATAACGCCCTGATATTTCAGCGCATAATAAAGGAAGGGCGCTCGAAATTTGAGCTCATCTTTATCACCGCTTATACGGTAGCTCTGTATCAATTGGCTGCGTCTTCTCCTCAAATGCTTATTGTTGAGCCCAAGTGTATCAATTGTGGTCTTGCAGGCTTCGACCCAAGTTTCATGCCCTGGAAACTCGCGGAGTTTCACAGAGCCGTCATCGATATTGAGATAAAAGAAATTGTCTGGTATCGAAATAGGGTCGATGATCTCTTCTGAGTCACCCTTTCTTTGGTTGATTTTTTTCATGCAGAGACGGTAATTAGCCCATTCATAGGCTAAGCTTTTGTATTTTACCTTGGGTCTGAAGTGGTCAATTGAGACCTTCTGATCCTCTATTTTTTCATCAAAATCGATATACAATCCAGTGAATGCGCAAATCCCACTGTAAATAGCATGTATCTCCCGGGTGTAACGCGCCCAGAATGCTTGGAAGTGCTTAGATTGAAGTGGCTCAGTCCGCTGCGCTTCGACGGTCGCGAGATGAGCGCGTCCCTTTTGGCGCACGCCCGCATCAAACCAATGGGGCTCATCAGCAAGTATAAGCGGGATCATTGCTGACCTCGTGGCGTTAGTCCTTTTTGCTTAGCGAGCCAAACCCAGTGGGTTCGCTCGGGATGATCCGGCGCGAAATGCGCCCGCATCAGCCGATCAACTTCGTCAATCTCGGCTTGAGTCGGTTTTTTTTGTTCAAATAAAGCCGCGCGTTTTTCTAGGGCTTCGGCATTCTCCTTTGGAATATCCCCTTCACCAAAGACTTCAATGAGCCATTCGCCGACAGACCCGTGTTTCTCAAAGTCGATGGGGTCTAATTTAACTCTTGCGGTATCACCATTAGCCGCAGGAGGGAGTTTAAGATTAAAGATCTGATCTATCTTCGGATCGAAATGCGGCTCCATCCCCGTCAGCACGATGGGCGAATGGGTGGTGCAGATGACTTGCACCTGAAAGCCTTCGTCTTCCGTAATGGCCTTGGCGACTTCGAGCACGGCGGCGAGAATTTTGCGCTGCCATTTGGGATGAAGATGGGTTTCGATTTCGTCGATGAGAAGGAGAAGCGCTTTTGAATGTTCAATTCCTTGAATCTTTGCAGCAAATTTATGTTCCTGCCAGAAATTCACAATCATATAGGCAAGGCTGAGAATTTTGATAATTCCGGCTGAGGCCAGTGTAACGGGTACTTCACCCATCTCGGTATTCAGGTGAGGAATTGTTTTAGGTTGTGCGAGATTGGCGATGCGGCGCGCACGGGTGATCGCAAGAGGATTTTCTGAGTCTTCTGACAGTATTTTAAGAGCCTCTTGTATCTGCGTGTAAGGTTCTTGCTTCTCATAGAGCCAGTTTGTTAGGTCAATTAGATAGCCATTAATTTTAATTCGGCTCTCTCGAAGAAAAATTCCATTAATATTTGCGTTTATATTGTTAATGCTAAACGGTGTTTCCGGCGAGCCATTCCGAATCTCATCGAGCTCATAAATTGAACAGAGCGCAGTTTTATTTGAAGGACGAATGGGGTCATAAATAGAAATTTTATTTCCTATTCCAAGATAAATCAGAGGGCCACCAATGTTTGGAAAATCAGTTCGGCTTCCTCCTTTATCGCTCGCCCATGTCAAGCCGCGACGATTGAACTCTAATTTTTTCCCTTCTGTATCAGAATAAAGTAGAGTTATTGATGGTTTCTGTTCAGCGGTTTCGCTTTTCTCTGGTTCTTTGACCAGTATTTCCTCCCCAAAACGCCTCTTCCGTCAGCGCGAACCACACCGCATCCAGAATAAAACTCTTCCCCAGGCCATTATCGCCGGTAATGACCGTCAGCCGTTCCGCAAACTCGACCTCCATTTCGGGGGCCGGGCCGACGCCTTTGAGGGAGAGTTTTTTCAGCATGGGGTCTCTCGCTATTCCGCTTCCGCTAGATTCGTCACCAGCACCTTATCGACC
>NZ_LAJY01000865.1 GCF_000963705.1 Elstera litoralis
CGGTGTCGAGACCGCCGGTGTAGGTGAGGGTGAGGGTTGCGGCATTGGCGATGGAGATTGTATCGTTTCCGAGGCCAGCAGAAATTGTATCGTTACCGTCGCTGGTAGAAATGGCATCATCCCCCGATCCGGTTTCGATATAGTCATTGGTGACGCCAGTGAAATATTCCTGGACGACAATCAGGTTGTTACCGTCTCCTGCCCGTACATCGTTGTTACCTCGCCCGAGATAGTATGTATCGTTTCCGCTGCCAGACGTAATCGTGCTGCCGAGAAGGCTAGAGTTACCGTTGAAATAATTAGTTCCATCTCCGAGCGAGAGATTATTGCTAACATAGTACCCATAATAAGATCCACCATGATCTATGTAATCATCACCATCACCGGCTGTTATATGGAGGCTTGTTCCCGGTTCAGTGGTAATAACCGTGTCCGTTGCGGGTTGGCCAGTCAGTGATCCTGTCCAGTAACGAACATAATTGCTGCCATTTCCGAGGTCGATAGTGTGATTTCCATAGGCAACTAAGATAGTATCATTGCCATTACCGGCAACAATTGTATTGCTACCGCTTCCCACTGAAATCGAATCGTTCCCTTGGCCGGTCACAATATCGTGATCGCCGTCGGTGAAAACCACGGCGACATCGGCGGTGTTTGTGACATCGCTGCGCACATATTTATAGCCGGTCGTCCCGCCAATGGAATCGGTGCCGGAGCCGCTGAAGATCGTATCGTCACCGTCACTGGTCGAAATGGCATCATCCCCCGATCCAGTTTCGATATAGTCATTTGTGGTACCGGTAAAAAATTCCGCAACGACAATTAGATTGTTGCCATCACCAGCCCGGACATCATTATTACCGCGCCCGAGGTAGTATGTATCGTTCCCGCTGCCGGACGTAATTGTGCTGCCGAGGAGGGAAGAGTTACCGTTAAAATAATTTTTACCATCCCCCAGTGATAGGGTGTTACCAACATGGTACCCATAGTATGAACCATTATGGGTTATATAATCATCTCCGCTGCCGCCGGTAATAGAGAGAATAGTTCCTGGTTCAGTTGTTATAACGTGCCCATCCGCAGTTTGCTGGTATAGACTGCCAGTCCAATAGTACACGTAGTTGCTGCCATTTCCAAGATTGATAGTGTGGTTCCCATAGGCAACCGAGACCGTGTCATTCCCATCACCGGCAACAATTGTATTGTTACCGCTTCCCACTGAAATCGAATCGTTCCCCTGGCCAGTCACAATATCGTGATCGCCATCGGTGAAAACCACGGCGACATCGGCGGTATTTGTGACATCGCTGCGCACATATTTATAGCCGGTCGTCCCGCCAATCGAATCGGTGCCGGAGCCGCTGAAGATCGTATCGTCACCGTCACTTGTCGAAATGGCATCATCCCCCGATCCGGTTTCGATATAGTCATTGGTGACGCCAGTGAAATATTCCTGGACGACAATCAGGTTGTTACCGTCTCCTGCCCGTACATCGTTGTTACCTCGCCCGAGATAGTATGTATCGTTTCCGCTGCCAGACGTAATCGTGCTGCCGAGAAGGCTAGAGTTACCGTTGAAATAATTGTTTCCTCCTCCTAATGAAAGGAAATTATTAGTATAATAACCATAGTAAGATCCGCCATGCGTTATGTAGTCATCGCCATTTCCGCCAGTAACGGAGAGGGTGGTTCCTGGTTCAGTTGTTATAACATGTCCGTCTGCAGTTTGATCATACAGACTACCAGTCCAGTAGGTAACATAATTATAGCCACTCCCAAGATTAAGGTTGTAACCTCCAAAACCTAGGGCGATAGTATCATCACCTGCACCTGCGCTAATCGTCGTATTCCCATGTCCGACGGATATGGAATCTGTTCCAGAGCCACCAATAATACTATGATTACCGCTGCCAGCTGAAATTGAATCTATGCCACCATTGCCATTTATGGTGCTATTACCGTTTCCAACGGAAA
>NZ_LAJY01000866.1 GCF_000963705.1 Elstera litoralis
TGGTGATTGCACTCGCCCATGCGCTGAAAGATAAGACGGTTGCGGCGTATCTTCGGACGGATCATTTGGAACGTCGCTTGGCACTAATGGTTGAATGGTCAGAGTTCATGAGTTAAGAGTAGTTGAGAACAGACCTATTGCGTAGATCTAACGGGTGAGTGAATTTTACGCACCTGATTTTCGGGAGTTTTGTCTAATGTCAACTAAAGGTTTTAGTTATTGTGTCAATAATCTTCGCTCCATAAGAGAGATGGATATAATTGAGTTAAAAAAAATAAATATATTGGTTGGAAAGAACAGTGTTGGAAAAAGTAGTTTTCTGCGCTCCCTTTGGTTGATAAAGCGCTCCCTTTCAAGCCGATCAGGGGCACCAATTATGTGGTATGGTGGGAGAGAAGATCCCATCGATTTTGGTGATTTCCAGACCTCATTGAACCGTTTAGCGTCTGAGGACGTGATTAAATTTAAATTCTCTATCAGTAAACTTAGAAGAAAATACACTTCAGATTTCTTTTCAAGGAATTTTATATTTAATTCCAAATTTAATCAGCGTATCCAGATGGCAAGCGATTTGTTTCTGGAAGTTCATGTTAAAGATATTTCAGGAGTTACAAGAAAACACAAAGCAATTGCATCTTTTAAATTGAACGGTCGATCTGTAAAAATTGATATTGATTATAAATCCATTGATACAATTGGTCCAGACCAATTAGAGAGTGATGCATCTGATTTAAGTATACGCGCTGTTAAATGTTACGTGAAAATAGACGATAAAAACATACTTAGTTTTTTTGAAAAACAAGATTTACGTTTCATTGATGTCTCAAACACATTGTTTCCGTCGCTAGCTCCTGCACTTGATCGTGATGGAGAACTATCCGTGTTGGCGGATTTTCCCGAGTGTGCGGAATTTTTATTGTTTAATACAATAAAAAAAAAAAAAAATAATGTTCATGGTAACGTATCCAGTATTGATGTAGTTGTTCGAAATATTCTTACGCTCATATCTGGAGGAGAATTTAATAAAGAGAAATTACAATCTCTAATGGTGGCGTCAAAGCCACATTGGATGAAAGAATTTTATAAGAATTTGTCAGATGAAAGTAGCTATTTGTTCAAAAAAATTAGTGCGATTGAATGGCTTCTCGCGTCAGGGGTTATGATTGGTTACATCGGTGAAGCTGTTGGTGAAATTATTAATAGCACGATAAATATTGGACCTCTTAGGGCTAATGTCGAGCGGTTTTATAGAGTACAAGACTTGCAAACATCATCAATTGAGCCCGATGGTAGTAATCTTGCAATGTGGCTAAGTTCACTCTCGGATAAAAATCGCAAGGAATTTTCTTCATTTGTAGAAAGGTTATTTGGATATAAAGTTGAGATAAAGCGCACGGCGTCAAATGTAAGCATTATTATAGTAAATGAAGATGTTTCAATGAATGTTGTTGATACAGGTTTTGGAATATCTCAGATGTTGCCAATTCTATCTTTGATCTGGTTGAGTGGCATGTCGAGATCTGCCCGTGCTGGTGCCAGCACACGATGGACGATAACTCCCGTCCTGGTTGAGCAACCCGAATTGCATCTTCATCCGGCATATCAGGCCCGATTGGCCGACGCTTTTGTAGAAGCATTTCAGGGCGAAAACGATGACGTTAGATTTGTGATTGAAACGCACAGCGAAGCCTTGCTGAACAGGTTTGGAGATTTAGTCGTCGATGGAGCCATAGAGCCTGACGATATCCAAATTCTGGTTTTTGACGATGGCAACTTAAGTGGGGATAAGTCTGGTGGTGTAAATATAAGTATCGCTAAATTTGATGAGGAAGGCAGATTAATAAACTGGCCTTTCGGCTTTTTTAATAGAGATATTTAATCGGTTGTGAGGATAAAATGATTATTCACATCGACTGGAAAATAAATACGATTTCGGAACAGTATGAGGACGATGCTCATAATGTAATAGTTGCATTGATTGATGCGCATCTTGACGGTAAGCATCATGTTGTTTTTGAAAGATTGGCAGTTAAAGTTATTAGGGAGAGCGGTATTCTTAGTGGGACATCTCAGAGACGTTTAGACTCAATTGCCGAAAAAATATTCATCTAGGGGTGGTGT
>NZ_LAJY01000867.1 GCF_000963705.1 Elstera litoralis
CGAGCCGCTCAAAATTTCGGGCAGCGGAACGCGCTTCACGGTCGGCCCGAAACCATAGTTCACAAGCGCAATAATAACGAAGGTCAGGCCGATGGTGAGAAGCACCTGCTGCAACTCGTTATTGCCGCCGTAGATGCGGCGATAGAGCAGCCGCTCTAACGGCAAGGTCACAATCACCGTCAGCAGGATTGCGCCGAGCAGGGCAACGCCATAGGGCAACCCGAGGCTTTGCATTCCATAGGAAGCGACATAGCCCGCGATCATGGCAAAGGCCCCATGCGCCAGATTCACCACGCGCATCAACCCCAGCATCACCGACAGACCAACTGAAATGATAAAGAGGATCGTGCCGTAGGCAACGCCGTCGACGGCGATCCCTAAGATTGTTTCCATTACGCTTCTCCCTGGAGGCACGCGCGGCCTGTGGGCCACGCGCAAGCCTCGGCCCTGTTTTTACAGGCTATTTCAAAACGCCGGGATAGCCCCAATCGGGCTGATTGGGCAGAGTTTCAAACTGTGTGTTTTGCAGTTTTCCGTCTTTCTTTTCCGTCACGCGCAAATACACATTTTGGGTTACGTGGCGCGAGACCGGATCGATGGTCACGGGGCCGCGGGGGCTTTCCCACGACAGGCCCTTAATGGCATTGACGGCCTTAAGACCATCTTTTCCCCCCGCCGCTTCGATCATCTTGTAAATGGCATGAACGCCATCGTAAGCGCCGACTGAGAAGAAAGTGACCTTATCGGAACTGCCGAAAAGTTCCCGATGCTTGGCGAGAAACTGCTGATTGAGCGCCGAAGGATTGGCTTGGCTATAGTGGAAGGCCGTTTGAAGCCCAAGGGCCGTATCGCCCATCGACGGCAAATCCGGCTCCTGGGTCAAATCCCCCGGACCGAAAAACTTAATGCCGCTTTCCTTCAAACCATTGTCTTGAAAAGCTTTCACGAAGGTTGTCGTAATCGGCACCGGCAAAAAAGCGTAAAGCGCTTCGGCTTTCGAATCTTTGATGCGCTGCATGAACGGCGCAAAATCATTCGTGCTCAGCGGCATGCGGATCATATCGACGATCTTGCCGCCGGCTTTTTCGTAAACGGTTTTAAACGCCGCTTCGGCATCGATCCCAGGGCCATAATCGGTCACAGCAGTAATGACCGACTTCACACCTTGCTTGGCAACATACTCAGCCAAGGGGGCCGTGACCTGCCACAGGGTAAAGGAGGTGCGCACATAGCGCGGCGACTTTTCGGTAATGATTGAGGTGGCGGCATTAAAGATAACCGCAGGGATATTGGCTTCGTCGATCAGCGGGGCTACCGCCAAAGCATTGGGAGTGAGAAAATACCCCGCCAGAAAAGAAACCTTGTCTTTAACGATCAGCTCTTGCGACAGCGCCCGGCTTTGCGCCGGATTCACCTGTGGCAAATCCTTATAGATGAACTCGACCGTATCGCCCTTCACCGTTTTCCCGTGGATCGCTTGATAGACTTCAATGGCTTGCTTGAAGTTCTCGCCGCCTTGGGCAAATTGGCCCGAAAAGGGGCCGACGACGCCGACCTTAATCACCGCCGCAAGGCTGGACCCCGACGATAGGACAGCGGTCAAGGCAAGGCCAACGAGGGCCTTTCGCACATCAGACATTGTTCTTTCCTCCCAAGAATGTTTTCGAGCAGCATACACTCGATAATTTGCGGCTTCTGTGTCCGCATAGCATGCGCTGTACCGCCCAAACAGCGCGCGTTACAGCGAATGCTTCGTATATTCATAGTGATGATGCAGAACAATATCTCAAGTCAGATCACCGTCCGTCCCTATAAGTTTTGGTTAGATCCCCCTCAATCAATCCCATCGATGGGCAAGCCCGCATAATTCTCCGCGAGGGCCGTCGCCGCCGCCCGGCTATGGACGACATAATCGAGATCGGCCAGATGAATGCGCTGCTCGAACGGGGTCTCACCCTCGCTGAGGTGCAGCATTGTCGTCATGTACCAGGAAAAACGTTCGGCGATCCAAATGCGCCGCAAGGCAACATTGGTGTAGTTTTCGAGTGCGCTGAAGTCGCTCCGCCCGTAAAAATCGCGTAGAGCCTTTGCCAAAACCAAAACATCCGCCACCGCGAGATTAAGGCCCTTGGCTCCGGTCGGCGGCACAATATGGGCGGCATCGCCTGCAAGGAACAGGCGGCCAAACTGCATGGTTTCACAGACGAAGCTGCGCAGCGCGACGATGTTTTTTTTGAATAATCGGCCCTTCGGTCAGCTTCC
>NZ_LAJY01000868.1 GCF_000963705.1 Elstera litoralis
GGACGACCCAGGCAAGGATCGGGCGATCCCCCAATATTTCCAAGACCTTACCAGGAAGGCGGGTGGATTGCAGTCGCGCTTGAATGAGCGCCAGAGTACCGCTTGAGGAACCAGTCATATCGTCCTTCCTGAGCAAAGATAGACCTTTATGATATAGCGCACTTGTTGCGAAATCGGAAATATCCGTGTAATTTTCTCACCAGCCGAAAAGGCATTAGAGCTATGCCTTTTACGATCAACGGATGGATTGAGATAAATAAATGAGAGAATATACTCAAGAAGTACCATTAAAAAAGCCTAAAAAATATGCTTTGGAAACAGTTGATGATCTTATTTTGCTGGATAAAACACAGCCAATGACGCGGGCGTTTAAAGAGTCCCTTGTAAACCTTGTATTTGTGAGTAACCGATTTAAAAAATTTGCGCTGTCTCAGTTTGTTGACGGCGGCATTGAGTTTAGTAGTATTAATGATTTTGCTAATGTTTTCGATGATTTTTTTATAAACACAATAAAATCTACCGACGATAAAGCGCTTCTCATCTCCTTGGTTGAAGAGTACGGGGCGTTAAACCAATTCATGCGTCGTGTTTTTGTGGAGAGTAACCGATATCAATCCTCGGAGCGGAAGAGACGGTCATCCATCATGTGGCCCGATCCAACCAGTAAATACCCAGAGACAACAGAAAATGCGAACATTGTAATAAATAATTTTGAACTGATTGATAAAACTACTCTAATTGGGTCTGCGGGTAGTTGTTTTGCTGATGAAATGGCTTATTTTTTGCAGGAGAAAAAATACAATTATATTGTGGAAGAGAGGAGCGTTTCACATTCTCCGGATAAATTGCCAAATAGCTCTGCGCAGTGGGGGGTCTTGTTCAATACCCCTAGTTTTATGCAAATTGCAGAAAGAGCGTTTGGTGTAGCAGATTTCCCGCCCCTTGTGGATTGCATTTCAGACAATAACGGGACTCTGAGATATCATGATCCTTACAGGGAAAATTGCATCGCTGATACGCCGGAGCAGATATATGCGTCTCGTGCTGCTCATCTGTTAGCGGTTCGACGTGTTTTTGAAAAATGCGAGGTGTTTATTATAACATTGGGGTTGAATGAGTGTTTTCAAAACATTATCGATGGCAGTATCGTATCGAGGAATCCAAAAAATGCCGATGATTTTGCGATTTTACATCATAAAATTTTGACAGTTCAGGAGAATATAAATTGTTTGCAGAGATTTTTAGATATTATTCGCGAGCATAACCCAAAATTCAAATTAATCGTTACAGTTTCTCCTGTCCCTTTTTTGGCAACTGGGCGTGCGGATAAAATGCACGTTATTACTGCAAATATGCATTCGAAATCTGTTCTTCGAGTTGCTGCCGAGGAGTTTGTGAACAAAAATGAGAATGTTTGGTATTTCCCCTCCTATGAGGTTGTTATGACGTGTACGAACGATCCGTGGGAAGATGATTTGCGCCATGTAAAGAGATCAACAGTCGAGCGCGTGATGAAAACCTTCGAACGTATGTTTGTTAAAGGTGTTAGTCCGGATCTTGTAGGCGATGTAAATCAATGATTTTTTGCTAAAATTTAGAGTTGGAGGATTGTAGTGTGATCGGATTTGGTTGGCCGCTGTCGACGCAAACGGGCTGGGGGCAAGTAGGGTTCAATATGGTGTTGCAAATGCTGCGCCTGGGCAAAACCCGCCCGGTGCTGCTGGAAGCCCCTGAAGATCTCGCCATTCATGGGTTGCATCTGTGGACGCTGTTACCGTTAGAAATCGAGCGCCGGACGCGCAGTGCGGGTGTAAACGGCT
>NZ_LAJY01000869.1 GCF_000963705.1 Elstera litoralis
TCGGAACACTGACGCCGCCTGTACTGCGCAGCGAAATGCAAATTGTTGAGTGGAAAGTCGCACCCGGCGATTTCATCGAACGTACGACCTGTGGCCACGAACGCTCTGGTTCGGTCTGCTTCTCCGACAACAGCTTCTCCGTTGTCTATCAAGATGCAAATTATCTGCTCAGTTTCGATCCCGTGACCTTGAGGGCGCTATGAAACAGAAAATTGTGGTTATAAATAAGATTCGCTATAACCTTATGAATTACGATAACCTTGCGCCCTTTGATTGCGAGATTCATTTCATCGGCACACATAAATATTCTGAATCAGTTCCAGATAAATGGAAAGATCGATGCTCCACCTTCTGGTCACTCGATGAACTGACTTTTGAGGCACTCGATCTTTTCATCAACCAGCTCGTTCCTGTTGAACGCTTAATTTGCTTTGCCGAAGAAGATCTGTATCTCGCTGCTGTGCTACGCGAGCGCCATAATATTCCAGGCCCGAAACCGACCGACATAGCTCCCTTCAGAGACAAGTTTCTCATGAAAAGCCTTGTTGCCGCTCAGTCGATCAGGGTTCCTCGGTTCGTTCGATTGTATAATCTGGGCGAGAATTGCCGAGAAATATATGCGGCAGCAGTGGAAATGCTTGGCATGCCGTTTGTTATCAAACCCAGGTTGGGTATGGCTAACCAGGGGGTATTCTTTATTCAAGAAATCGAAGATTTGTCCAAGATAATGAATGATAAAATATTCGCCAAAGCTATCTATATGGCAGAACAATACATTTCTGGCCCCATGTTCCATGTGGACACGCTCATTTGGGGTGGGCACATACAGGACATATCTATCTCGGAATATAACGTTCCTCCGGTCGAAGCGCGCAAAGGGCCTACTGGCAGTTTCATAATCGACGCGTTGAGCAATGATTTTCAAAGACTGCATGACCTGAACGCGAGAGTATTAGCGGCCCTAAAAGCGCCTGATGGCTGCACCCACGCCGAATATTTCAAAGGTGAAGATGGTGAGTTCTATTTCTGTGAAGTCGGTGCCAGAATCGGCGGCACCCAGATCATTCCAGTGATCGAAAAGGTCAAAGGCTATAGCTTTGCCCGGCGTTGGTTCAGTCTCGAGAGCGGCATTCCATACTCTTCTGACGAAGCCACAACTACTGAGCCTTTCTGCGGCTTCATAGACTTCCCAATTCCCGCTTATTCGACAATTACCGACCTGATTCTCGCTCCGCCTCTGGCTGGTGTAGAGCTTATTGAACAGCGCGTTTGTATTGGCCAAAAAACAGGTGCCCCTGTTCTTGAGCAAAATCGGGCCATCTCCTTTTTAGTAAGCGACGTGAGCCCGCAGGCAGTCGCACAGAAGATAAACGAGCTGATTGCTCTCCGACCAGTTCGATCGGAACCGCTATGACTCCGCTCACAATCGGGATCGAGAAAGAATACACCATCGTCAAGAAATTAGGCAAAAAAAACCTGTATTCGTTAAGATCTCCCGAGATGGTATCTTCTATAGGCTTGGAGATTTCGACCGGATGGCAGTTGAGGCCTGAGTATAGCCGTGCTCTTATTGAGCTCATCTCCCCACCCTACGAGATTGAATTTCTCCCTGCTCTTGAAAATACCTTTGCGGAGTTGGATGAGGCACTTCTGAGTTATCGCGATGCCGAAGATACGTGGATATCCGATAAGCATTCTGTTGCCCTCGAGGATTTTATGTTACCCGACGGCAAGGTTACGACCGACCTTAGAGAAATCCTGTTCCACCAAGATAGCATCGCATATCTTCATAGCCTTGTGGAAAGACTCGCCCCACCGCCAGGCAAATTTGGCGGTAAAACGCCTGATGTGCTGAGACTCTACGCAGGTTTTAGCGCGG
>NZ_LAJY01000087.1 GCF_000963705.1 Elstera litoralis
TTTACAAAAGCGATGGTCGCGCGTCGAATACGGTTCGGATCGGTCAAATCGCCACCGGGGCAGCGCCAAAATATTTCACCGTGGCAGGCGATTCGCTTTATTACATCTCGCAAAAATCCAGCGATGGCATTGAGCTTCGCCGCACCGATGGCACCTTCGCAGGAGCCGAGTTGGTAAGCGATATTCGGGCAGGTGCCTTTTCCTCGTTTCCAGAATATTTGAAAGCCTCGGGCGATAAGCTTTTCTTTACCGCGATCGGCACCACCGGCGGACGCGAACTCTATGTCGCCGATAAGGACGGCGCGCGGCAGGTGGCCGACATTAATCCAGGGGCTGCGGATGGCACCCCGATCACCACGATGATGTTCGTGCAGCCCGTTGATGGTGGGGTCGTGTTTACGGCGCAAGACCCGAGCGCCGGGCTCGAACTCTATTTCAGCAACGGCACGGGCGTGACCCGCCTGACCGACCTTAACCCCGGTCCGACAGATACGCCGTTTGGTGGCCCGTCCCGGGTTGCGGCGCTCGGCAGCACGGTAGTTTTTGGCGCAACCACCGCCGATGGTTTCTATACGCCCTATCAGACCGATCTTGCGGGCAATGTTCAGCGCATCTTCAGTGATGATGGTGATGCTCTCAGCTTTTCCGGAAAATTCACCGCAGCGGGCGACTATGTGTATTTCACCGCCGCAGAAACCGGGTTGCCGGGAAGCCGCCTGTATCGGCTTGATGCCGCTACCGCCACCGCCACGGCGATTGCCGGGACCCAAGATATTCCCCTTACGAACCAGATCGTCTTTGGGGATAAAGTCGTCGCCACGGCCACCAAATCCGGAATAGACCGCACTTTCATCTACGGCCCGGATGGTCTTTATCAGGTGCCGGGACTGGTGTCTCAGGGCTATGCGGTTCTCGTACCGGGGATAACCACCGAGCGCTTGGCCCAAAGCGCGGAAACGCTGCGCCAAGCCGCAGCGGATGCCGGAGCTGCCCGGCAAGCCGCCCTTCTAGCCGCCGATCGCGCCAATACTTTTACTAAATTCTACTCAACCTCCGCCGCCATCGCCAATGATAGTCAGGAGCGCCTGACCGCCGTCGATCTCGACAGCGAATTGAAAACCGCCCAACAAGCCGCCGAACGGTTGCAAAGGGGGACGGCCTCGCTGAGTTACGCGGCCCAAGCGGGAACGGCGCTGGCCGATGCGCTCCAGCAGGTGAGCCTCGCGGCAAAAACCGAAGCCGCCGATTTGCAAGCGCGCCGGGAAGCCAAGCTCGATGAGGCGCGCCGCCAACAAAGGGCCAAGCTGCTGCGCGGGGATATCGCCGCGCCGATTGCCAAACCCTCCACCGCTGGCTTAACGACGCTCGGCCTTGCCGTCGACAGCCCCCGGAACCCTTTACCGCCCCAGCCTGCCGCCTATCGCCCGGTGATTATTCCCTATTCCCTCGCTCAAACCGCCTCGGCTTAAAAATCGAGATCGGCATAATGCCGGGGCGGCGGCATCCCCGGAATATGATCCGCCAGAAGCGGCCGGAAACTGGGGCGTGACTTTACCCGCGCATACCATTCTTTCGCCCCAGGATGCTCATCCCACGGCACATCGCCGATATAATCGACACAGGAGAGATGGGCCGCAGCGGTAATATCCGCCAAACTAAAATCGGCCCCGGCTAGATAACTGCGCCGCTCTGAAAGATAGGCGATATAATCGAGATGATAATGGATATTGGCGTATCCGGCCTTGATTGCTTGGCTATTCGGATGCCCAAGCCCTGTTAACCGCTTCGTGATTTTCTCATCGACAAGGTTTTGCGTCACCTCGCGGTTGAACTTCACGTCGAACCAGCCGATCAATCGGCGAATTTCGGCGCGCTCCAGCGCCGTTTGTCCCAGCAACGGGCGGTCGGCGAAACTCTCTTCGAGATATTCGGCAATCGCCGTGGCGTCGCAGAGCGGATAAGCACCGGGTTCCAGCAGAAGAACGGGCACGTCCCCCGCTGGGTTCAACGCCAAAAACTCGGGCCGTCGCTCCCAGGTCTTCTCGATCTGAAGATCGATATCCAGGTTCTTTTTCTTTCAGCATCAGCCGGATTTTGCGCGATCCCGGCGATACCCATTGGTGAAACAGCAACATCATAGCTTTTGCTTATACAGTCAGATGCCGCGCTTGCCAAAGGTGAAACGCATATCGGGCAATTTCGGAAAAACTAATTAAAATATTAACTTTTGCATGATACAAAGCGCGCCTTCGCAAATTCGGTGAGACACGATGACGCCCAGTTTCACGCTAACGCCGCCCCCCACCCCCGAAACCGCCCCAGCCTATGTGAAGGCGCTCGCCGAGCGCGCGGGAAGCTTGGGGACGCAAGCCGCCGATATGGCGGGGCGCAGCGACGATATAGCTGAGCAGATTCATACCCAGGCCGATGCGCTGGCGCGCATGCGCGATCAGGTTCATGGCATGGCCGATAGTAACCGCCAAATCCTGACCGACGCGGGAACGGCGGAAACAATCATTCAAACCACGCACCACCGGATGACCCAGGCGCAAATTGCCATTAAGGCCGCGCTGGAGGACGTTCTGAGCCTCACCGATGGCATTAGCCGGATCGAACAGCGCCTGCCCGGTCTCGAACTCTCGCTGGGCCAGGTCGCGCGGGTTTCAAGCGATATCGAGCGGATTGCCCGGCAGACCAACCTGCTGGCCCTGAATGCCACGATTGAAGCCGCACGCGCGGGCGAAGCCGGGCGCGGTTTTGCCGTGGTTGCCGGGGAAGTCAAAACCCTCTCCCGCCAAACCGCCGAAGCGGTGATTGAGATCCAGCGGACGCTCGCCGATCTCACCGGCCAAATTCGCGATTTGATTTCGGAGAGTGGCGAGGCCTCCGGGCGCGCCGCTGCCGCCCGTGAGGGCAGCGGCCAAATTGGCGGAGCCGTCCGCGATATCGACGAAGCCTGCACCAATATCGAGCAAACCGAAACGACCGTGGGTAAAATCGCGGCCCATTCGCGCCAGAATCAAACCGCCTGCGACACGCTGGTAACAGGCATTACCGATCTGTCCCGCGCGGGCGATGCCATGCGCAGCAGCATCGTCGAAGTGACCCACGGCACTCAAAGCGTCTTGAAACTTTCGGAAGATTTGATTGAGCTTACCGCCGAAGCGGGCGTAGACACCGTCGACACGCCCTATATTCGGGCGGCGCAGAAGATCGCCGCTGAGATTAGCGAGCGATTCACAGCGGGCATTACGGCGGGCAAAGTCAGCCTAGATGCGCTGATGGACGAAGCCTATCAGCCGATGCCCAGCACCAACCCGGCGAAATATACGACCCGCGCCATGAGCTTCTACGAGGCAAGCCTAGCTGATATTCTAGAGGCGGGCGCGCAGCTTACACCCAAAACCATTCTGTCCGTTGCGACCGACCGCAAGGGCTATCTGCCCGTGCATAATCGCCGCTTCTCCCAGCCCCATCGCGCCGACGATGCCGAGTGGAACGGTCAAAACTCCCGCCACCGCATCATGATGACCGACCGCACCGCCCAAGCCGGGCTGGCGTCGACCAAGCCCTTCCTGGTGCAAACCTACCGCCGCCGCCTGGGCAGCAAGGTCGAGCTTCTCAAAGATGTTTCGGTGCCGGTCTTCATCCAAGGGCGGCGCTGGGGCGTGCTGCGGATCTGCTACACTCCCTAACAAGCCCACCGTTAAGGCCGAATCCACCCGGATTGCACCGCCACCACGGCGGCTTGAACCCGGCTGACCACATCGAGCTTGCGCATCACGTTTTCCACGTGAAAATTCACCGTGCGTTCGGAAATCCCCAGCATTTCCGCGATTTCGGAGGAGGATTTGCCGCGCGCCACCCAGGTGAGGGTTTCGATTTCCCGGTCGGTCAACTCGTGGCTACCGGGGGTCGCCGCCGCTGGCGCCGCCCGGCTGAGGCGACGTTTGACGATCTCGATTAAAATATCGAAATCGATCGGCTTGGTCACATAATCATCGGCCCCCAAGCGGCGACCGCGCAGCACATTGTCGCGGTCCGTCAATGCCGTGAGAAAGATAAACGGCGGCACGTTGGGCACCAGCGCGCCGTATTTTTCCAGCAGATCGAAGCCCGAGAGGCGCGGCAGCATCACGTCGCACAGAATAAGATCGGGCCGGAACGAGAGCGCTTCGGTGAGGCCATCGGCGCCATCGGCGGCAGCGCGCACATCGTAGCCCGCCTCCTCCAACTCTTCGACCAGCAGGGCGCGCGTATCGGGATCATCTTCGATGCATAAAAGGCGGGCGGTCATGGGGAGGTTCCTTCTTGTCGGGCCAAAGCGCGGGAGAGCGGCAGGCGTAGCGTAACCCGCGTGCCCTCGTTCAAACGACTGTCGATACTCATGTCGCCGTGATGAATGGCCATGATTTGATCGACGATATAAAGGCCAACGCCGCTACCCACGGTTGCGCGGGCGTTGGAGGCGCGGAAAAACCGCGTGCGGATCTGTTCCCGCTCGGCTTCGGGAATGCCGATTCCCTGGTCTTCCACTGTCACCCGCGCCCAGTCGCCGTCGCTCTGGGCCGTCACCGATACCGTGGTTCCCTGTTCGGAATATTTCAAGGCATTGCCCAGCAGATTGCTGATCGCTTGATCGAACAAAGCCGGATCCAGCCGAACCTGGAATGGGGAGGGCGCACAGGTAAGTAAAAGCGTGCGGTTAGGATTCTCCTCGCGCACCCGGCCAACGATATCGCGCAACACGGCGGCCAGCGACTGCGGCTCCAGGTGAACCTCGGCGCGCGCCTGCTCCCATTGCGCCGCGCGGGTAACACTCTCGACAACCTCGGTGAGACGCCGCACCGCCGCGCGGATCCGGCCGGCGCGCTCGGCGATATCGGCGGGGGTCATCTGCTCGGCTTGACGTTCGAGCCTACGGGCGTGGCCGTCGATCCCGGTCAAGGGCGTGCGGATTTCGTGGCTCGCCATCGTAATGAAATTGCGCTGCTGGTTCAGCAAATCGCGCTCGCGCTGCAAGGTTTCATCGAGCGCCGCCGCCTGCTCGCGGAAAATATTAATGGCGCGGGCAATCGCGCCAATCTCGTCGCGCCGCCCGATGTGCGGCACGGGTCAGATCAATCTCACGCCGGGCAATCCGGGTCAGCACGCCGACCAGTTGAATGAGCGGCGACGAAATCGTGCGGTTGACCATCGCCATCGCCAGCACCGCGAGCCCAACGACGCCGACAATGATGACCACGAAGCGCATCGAGGTATCGTCATAGACCGAGTTTGCCTGGTCGCGGCTGGCTTCGGCGGCTTCGATATCGGCGGCGGTCAGGGCGTCGAGCAAGTCGCTGGCGCGCGCATAGGCCTGCTGATTTTCGGTCCGATAGAGCTGCCGCGCCGCCTGCCGGTCGAGCGATAGGGCTTGGGCCATCAGCCGCGTGGCGATTTCGCGGTAGGCCGCCCAGGCCAAGATGAATTGATCGAAAGTCTGCGCCTCTTTGGCGTCGCTCTCGGCCAACTGCGCCACGCGATATTCCGCGATGGTCGCGGCGATATCCCCGCCCAGGCGCGCGATGAGAACGGCTTGCGCCGCCCGCTCCTCCTCGTCGGTCGCGGCCAGAAAATCGCCTTCCGCCAACCGAAAATCACTCAAATGATCGTTCAAGGCGGCCAGCATGCGCAATTTCGGCAACCAAACCTCGCGCACTTCCGTCGCCGGATCATTCACCGCCCGCAGCGCGCCCATGCCAATCACCCCGAGCAAAGCGGGCACGGCAATGAAGGCGAGAAACAGCAGCGCAAATTTTGACCGCAACGAGGTGAACACGATGGGCTCCGGGACGCGTCGAGACGGGCACTCTAGCCAGTTTCGCCGCGTAAGGGCATCCCGTGAGGTTTACCACCGGGTATCTTATCCGCGATGCGCCGTTTCGGGCCGACCGTCAGATATAGTCTTCAGCAAAGCGGCGGCGGCTTTACCCGCCCCCGATGCAGGACAGAAATCCATGCGGCTTGATTTACAGATGCGTGACAGCCTGATAGTGTCCGCCCACTTCGACAGGGGCGGGTGTCGCCGCGCCTGCGGGGACGTGTTTTCTTTGGGTGGGGCCTGGGATGAAGATTCTGAGTGGCAACAGCAATCGCGCGTTGACCGAGGCGATTTGTGCCTATCTCAACCTGCCGCTGACCCGCGCGGCGGTGAAGCGCTTCTCCGATATGGAAATTTTCGTGGAAATTCACGAAAACATCCGGGGTGAGGACGTGTTCGTCATCCAATCCACCTCCTACCCCGCCAACGATCATCTGATGGAACTGCTGGTGATGATGGACGCGCTGAAGCGCAGCTCCGCCCGCCGCATTACCGCCGTTGTCCCCTATTTTGGTTATGCCCGCCAAGACCGTAAGTCTGGCCCGCGCACGCCGATTTCCGCCAAGCTGGTCGCCAATTTGATGACGACGGCGGGGGCCGACCGCGTGCTGACCATCGATCTGCACGCGGGCCAAATTCAGGGCTTCTTCGATATCCCCACCGATAACCTCTACGCCGCCCCGGTGTTCGTGAAGGATATTCAGGATCGGTTTCAGAATACGAGCGACATCACCATCGTCTCCCCGGATGTCGGCGGCGTAGTGCGGGCGCGGGCGATTGCGCAGCGCATCGATAGCGATCTTGCGATTATCGACAAGCGCCGCGAGCGCGCGGGCGTGTCGGAAGTCATGAACATCATCGGCGATGTGCGCGGTAAGCGCTGCCTGCTGATCGACGATATCGTCGATAGCGCGGGCACCCTCTGCAATGCCGCCGAAGCCTTGATGAAAGCTGGGGCAACCTCCGTGTCGGCCTATGTCACCCACGGCGTGCTCTCGGGCCAAGCCGTGCAGCGCGTGACCAATTCGCCGCTAGAACAGTTGGTGACGACCGATACGATTGCCGCGACCGACGCCGTGAAGGCCGCCCATAATATTCGCCAAGTCACGATGGCCCCGTTGATGGCCGAGGCCATCCGCCGCGTGTCGGAAGAAAAATCGGTCTCCAGCCTGTTCTATTAAGAGCGGCGGAGACGCAACAGTTTCTGTTCCGGTTAGACACCCCTGGAGGTCTAACCGGGCGGAAAGGCGGTAGGATGGTCCTGCCGTCGGTTCTTGGAAGGAGTTTGGGACATGTCCCAAGTTGTTACGCTTCGCGCTTCGTTGCGTGAGCGGGCCGGAAAGGGGGCCGCCCGTGCCGTTCGTCGTGCTGGTGAAGTACCGGCCGTCGTCTATGGCGATAAAAAGGCCCCTGTGATGATCGCGGTGAACCCGCGTGAACTGAATACCGAACTGCACAAGGGTGGGTTCTTCTCCCGCCTGTTCGACATTGATACCGGTACCGAAAAGCACCGCGTTCTCGCCCGTGATGTCCAGTTCCACCCGGTCACCGACCGTCCGGAACATGTGGACTTCCTGCGCGTCGGCGCGGATTCGATGCTGCACGTCAATGTTCCCGTGCATTTCATCAATCAGGAAAAGTCGCTTGGTATCAAAAAAGGCGGTCTGCTGAATATCGTTCAGCATACGGTCGAAATTGAAGTCAATGCCAACGACATTCCCGACCATCTGACGGTCGATCTGCTCAACATCGACATCAACGGTTCCG
>NZ_LAJY01000870.1 GCF_000963705.1 Elstera litoralis
CGGCGAATCTTTAATGCATAGAAATCTAATACGATATATAAAAATTCCTTGACATCTTTTGGTTGAAAACATTATCAGAGATAGGTTGTGTTTAACGTCAGGAGAATATGTCGTGCGCTATTACTTATTTACGTTCGACATAAATACAACATATGAGAATCAGACCGATTACCATGATGTATATCAAGCAATTTGTGACCTTAGATACGAAGGATACACAGTCAATGAGTTAGAAACGGCAACTACTTTTATGATATCTCACGAAGATCAAAAATTCCAAGATTTAAAAACTTTAGCTAGAGGTTTATTTAATATTTTTGATAAATGGGTTATTTGCCAAATTGCAAAAAATCAGAGTAACAACGAACCTATTACTTCTAACCAGGGAAGCCCTTTCGATTGTAGTGAATATGAGGATTAATCCTTGCTATTCCTACGCCAACTATCTCCCCAACGTTTACCTTTCCGAGTAAATTCTACAAATCTGTACTCAATTCTCAATAATTTGGCAACAATATTAAATATACGTATTCTTAATGGTGTGCGAATCATTTTAGCCAAAATATATCTCCTGTTTTTTAAAAAAAATCTAATGTATTTACGCTAAGAAATATGCTTCGCATGAAAATATCTTGTTGCAGTTGATGTATAATGCAAGGAATAAATCCAATGTCGCTTCCATCAAAAAAGATAAATTTGAAGAAAAAAATGATCTCTACGGGAGAGTTCTTATTCTCTTTTTCCATGTTTTCAATTCTCATTTTAACAACTATCATCATGATTAATATAATGCTGTTTGGTAAAATCCCTTTATGGGAAGTGAATATCGAGAATATTAATATTAAAACTCTAGCAGATTTGGCAAATATTGGCGATTATATCGGAGGTGTAGCCGGACCTTTTCTCAACTTTGTAACTGTGGCATTATTGATTTTATCTATAATGTTTCAACAACGTCAAATTAAGATTTCAAAAGAGGAATTGGAAGCAACTCGTGCTGAAATGGTTCTTGCCCGTGAAGAAGCTAAACGCGCTGCTGATGCGAATGAGGAATCAGTCCAAGAACAAAAAATTCAAACCGAACGAGCTATCCAATCAGCGAATGCACTTACAGATGCCGCCATTGCTCAAATTGCAAGCGCAGAAGCGCAAAAACGCCTTGCACAAGCGAATATCATCTCATTGAAGATACAGGCACTGGAAGCGGAAAAGACTGCCTATCTGCATATCCGCAGCAAAGGCGCAGAGGTAAATGTTTTTAATTCAAATGAAGAAAAAATAAAAGAAACTAATAGGAAAATTAATACGCTATACGCTGAATTGGATGCTATGAGTTATGATAAAATTTAAAAATTTCTATGAAAGCCGCTTGAAAAAAATCTTGATCGCCATAAACTGCTATCGTAGCAGGCACATATGTATTCAAGAGGTTGAAGATGACAGATAAAAGCGAGAACTTAAATGAAGGAAAATTTGTAGCTTCTGATCCTGCTGAAGCAATTATGGTGTTATCAGCTATAATCATTGCATTGATAAAATATCTTGAAGATAATGGTGGGCAAAAACTTCAAAAACAAGCACTTATCCCAAACATTCATCATTTCGTTCCGGGAGGAATTAGTCAAGATTCGCAAAAAATTGTAAATAATATTATCTCAAAGATATAATCGTTAATCTTATTGAATTTAAAACAGTCGCATATTCTGTTAAATACTCTACTCGTGGACTTCTGTTAAATTGTTCATTTTCAGACATATCGCTTATATCATCTAATTCCTTTTTTGTTTCGGATAATATTTTATCAATGTAGGTGTGGTAACTATTTAAATTCATTTCATTTAAAAAATCACTATATTTACTCATGGTAATAGCCCTTTTGTTAAAAACACTTCGCATGTATTTTATGCAAAAGCCATGCTTTATTCAAAAATAATCTTGTGGCAT
>NZ_LAJY01000871.1 GCF_000963705.1 Elstera litoralis
TCCGAACAGTAGCTGTATCGGTAATATGAAGAGCCGTCATCGCGTCATTCCCCTCACCTGCTGAAGCGCTTCACCCGGCTTCAAAACCCGAATGCCGTACCTCAAAGCCCCATCGCCAAAATCAGCGATATTCTCCGTTACAATCGCATCCGCACGACCGTTCACGGCAGCTTCTAGAACCATATCGTCACCGGCGTCTTTCGTTGATGGCCGGGTCAAAAACCATATTACCACCTCATCGACGTATATGGCTATTGCGTCAAGAATTCGCCTGATGTCGTCAGGGGAACCACCCGATTTTTCCAGATGCTCTTTTCGCATCATGGTCGCTTCGTATTCCATAAACAGCGGAACCGAGACGAGCGGATGAAGGTTTCCCCGCAGCACCATTTCCAACAACTGCCGCGATGCTCCTTTATCGCTGCGGATTGCCGAGACCATCACGCAGGTATCGAGAACAAGCCTCATGAAGCAGGTTCCAGAAACGTCGATCTAAGCGCATCTATAATCATCGTATCAACGCCCTTCCCGTCTCGCTTAGCTGCTGAACGAATGGACGCAATAAGCTCATCATCATCCAATTCTAAAACCATCGCATTCTGACTTTTTTTTCCCTGCGTGTAATCACATCTGCCGCCATTGACGCCAATTCTTTTGCCGATGGATTATAATAGATTTTCAGAGCAGTGAGCGAACGATGACCCGAGAATTCCGCTAACTCCAAAGGGTTTTTAGCGATCTTGGATAAGCGCGTTACAGCCACATGCCGAAGATCATGAAAACCTACTTTGACATCTGCGGCACGAGCGGCAGTAGCAAAGGTTTTTGAAACCGTCTTATTCGTCAGTCCGACCGGAAATAGGGTTTCCTGTTTCAAGGCTCTTGCGTGAGAAATAGCCTCCTCGAAACATTCAATGGCCTTCGGAATAAGCGGCACATCCCGAATGCGGGTTCCCTCCGTATCCTTGCTTTCGACCGACAGAAACCCGTCGCTCATATATATGTCGTCGATCCGAACCCTCAGCAATTCGCTTTCACGCATTCCCGTGAGCAGGGCAAGCCGAACCAATGGGCCAAGCCACCAGGATGTAAGAACCCTCTTTCGCCCATCGATAGCGCCAAGCAAGCGAACTTCATCATCCTCGGTAAATTTAACCTTGTTACCTGGACGCTGTTTAGGTTTCCGAATTGATTTGGTGACGTTTACCAAACCCTCGAACCCTTCCAACCCTTTCCCATATTCCAGGGCATTCGACAGGGCCGATATATCGTTATTGACCGTCGAAGGTGACAGACCACCGGATAACCGTTCTTTGATCCACGCTTGAAGATCCATAGGCCGGAACGCATTCAGCATAAGGCTTGCGAAGGGTTGCCGTTGAAGCAGCTTCAGCCGGTTAATCTCTTCCTTCGCCCCCTTCTTCTCATCGATAAGGCCCGACTGCATATAAAGGTCAATCAGTTCGGATATCGTCGATCTATCAATCTCCCGACGATCCGAGACCGTCCCTCTGAGCTTCCATTCAGCCAGCTTAGATTCGTACCACGCCCAAGCCTCTTCCC
>NZ_LAJY01000872.1 GCF_000963705.1 Elstera litoralis
GTTTCCGGGATGAGTTTGTCGCCCGAGAATTCAGGCGGATTGCTGGACAGCGATATAGGTTTCGACATAGGCACGTCTCCTCTGAGTGCCTAGTCATTTACACTTCCCCAATCAGCGATTTAACTTGTGCATATATCTATGCACATACCGGGCTCCCGATGCAGCTGGTATGAAGCAGCACGTATAATCATGGAAATCACGCCAACTCCGGCATTCTGATAAAAAAATAAGGAAGATTTTCGTCATAATTAATCGCTTCCAGACCAATTTTAGTTGGTGCGGAAGCTAGTAACCCGCTGGAAAGGTGGCAAATTTTCTCAAAATTTTGATATACTAAATTTATAAAATTTGTCGTCCTTATGTCTTCATTTTTGCAAAAATAGGGAGCAGACCCTGGCCATAACTCTTTTTCTATTAAAACAATAGCAGATAGTATTGGAGATATCATGAATGCTCTAGAGGTAACGCCCTTGATATAGCGCTCCCCTTTTCTGTATACAATGGCTTTACCAGACGCCAATCCTCTTGTTTTAATAAATTGCCCCATTAGATAATCATATTCTTTGATATCTTTTTTTGTTTTTATTGCGTCAATCGGGAATTCAGAACTATGCCCTGATAATTTTGGGAATAATAATAATGTTTTTAAAGTTGCATTTCTAACTGATTTTCGTTTATTTCCGTTTAAAAATGACATTACTCCTGTGTAGTTATTTTTTCCCATAATAGATACCCCAGCGCATCCGACAGAAAATAGCATAAACCAATTTTCACTGAGGGATTTATATTCAATAAAATCCCAACTCTTACATCTAGATATTTCATTCATCCCACCAAGAGAAATAATTTTCCTCAATAATATCGAGCGAATTGATATCAATTCTTCTTTCGGAAGGTCTGAAAAAATTCGAGTCAGTCTATTTTCTCGCCTACCTTTACGAAGTGTCCTGGAAATGGCGTCAAAATATCTGGCGCACAACAGTAATAAGAAGCGATTTCGATTGCGTACCGCTCGTCCAATGGCATCGGAAGGAGTGCCCCGATCTTTGCGAGGAGTAGTGCCAAGAGCCGACCAAAGCTCTTGAGAGATCGATAAATTTTTACTTGCGATTAATACATTCCTCTCCGTTATCTCTCGTATTTCCGAAAATTCTGGATGGTTTTCATCAAAATATAAATTCTGCGCATATTCCGCTGCTTTTATTCTAAAGCTAGACTCGATTGATCTAAAGCCAACAATCAGTGTGGACACAGTTGTCAGCGCCATAATCAACTTCTCAGCCGGGTCGAGCTTGGCAGGGTCAATGCGCTCTGGCAGATCCCCAAGTATGATGGTTTTGCGGCTCATGCTGCTTGCCCCCGTCCAACGATCACGCTGAACATCAGGCTGCCATCAGATAGGAGGGTTGTCAGCAATTTCGACGAGCCAGTAGCTAATCAGTAGCTAGATCCGAAACCCGGCCGCTTGCCGTTTTCCGGTCCACCTATAAGTCTCTGATTTTATTTCAGAAAATGGTGGGCGCGACAGGGATTGAACCTGTGACCCCTACGATGTCAACGTAGTGCTCTCCCGCTGAGCTACGCGCCCCCTAATCGGGTCGGCCTATTGGGCCGTTCGGGAGGCGCAGAATAGCTTTTTTTTCAAAGGGCTTGCAAGCGCAAAATACTCTGCCGTCCGGGGAATTCGAACCAAATCGCGACGATCCCGCCCCG
>NZ_LAJY01000873.1 GCF_000963705.1 Elstera litoralis
GTTCAAGKCGGAAGCCTATATTCTGACGAAAGAAGAAGGCGGTCGTCACACGCCGTTCTTCACCAACTATCGTCCGCAGTTCTACTTCCGTACACGGATGTCACCGGGAACGTGTCGCTGCCGGAAGGCACCGAAATGGTCATGCCGGGCGATAACGTGTCGATGGATGTGGAACTCATCCAACCGATCGCGATGGACGAAGGCTTGCGCTTCGCTATCCGCGAAGGTGGTCGTACCGTCGGCGCAGGCGTCGTCGCATCGATTATCGCGTAAGACTGCTTAAACGAGATGCCAGGGTCGCGCGGCGACTCTGGCTTTTTCGTAACAAAAGCCTTGCAATGCAGGGTGGACCTTGGTAAATCCAGCGGCCCATCTGGAGGAGCATAGCTCAACTGGTAGAGCACCGGTCTCCAAAACCGGGGGTTGGGGGTTCGATCCCCTCTGCTCCTGCCATTCTCTTAAAAAGAGTGGCATCCACCAGCAGGGCACAGAGAGGACCGATTGAGGCGGTGGAACCCTTCCCCGCCTTATTTATTCGGACCGGAGATGTTGAGTAAGCGCATGGCGAAGACTAGCCCGGTTCAATTTTTCAAGGAAGTCCGGCTCGAAGCCCGCAAGGTGACGTGGCCGACCTGGAAAGAAACATGGATCAGCACCGTAATGGTGTTCGTGATGGGGCTGCTTGCGGCCTTATTCTTCTTTCTGGTGGATCAAGGCCTCTCCATTGGCATTCGCCTGATTCTCGGGCTGGGAAAGTAGGGCCATGACGCAGCGCTGGTATGTTGTTCACGTCTATTCTGGGTTCGAAAAAAGGTGGTCCAGGCCATCCGCGAAACCGCTGAGCAAAAAGGTATGGCCGATCTGATTGGCGATATCATGGTTCCGACTGAAGAAGTCGTTGAGATCCGGCGCGGCGCAAAAGTGAATTCGGAGCGCAAGCTCATTCCCGGCTACGTGCTGGTGAAAATGGAAATGAACGACCAGACGTGGCACATCGTCACCTCGACCCCGAAA
>NZ_LAJY01000874.1 GCF_000963705.1 Elstera litoralis
TTCAGATCATGTTTGGACATACGYACGCATTTGCTTCATAAAAGCAAAACGCTGATAGAGATAATCCGCGCCAGCAATCACGCCAACAATGGCAACCACCAGAAAAATAACACTCAAGGCTAACTTATTTAACTCAGCGAGCATATCACCAACGTCGGTTAAAACAAATCGGTCGATACTGCGCATTTCGGGCCAAAGTAAAAAAATCGCTGCGGCCCCGACAACGACAATCTTTGTGACACCTTTCAAAAATTCGACCAAATTTCGCATTGAGAATAATCGACCAAACCCCTTGATCGGGCTGATTTTATCCAAACTCGGTTCAATAGATTTTGTGGCAAAAAGTAAGCCAAATTGTAGATAAAAGGCCGCGAAAGCAACAACCGCCAAAAGCCCCATTGGAACGAGCAGGGCTACCGCCAAAGACAGTAAAAGCTCGCCAATTATCATCGTAAAATTTACATCATCAACGCGAATATCCCAAGATCTCTCTAGAAAAGCCCTCGCAATCAGCGAAACCCGATTACTCATCATCGCGCCGAACGCGGTTAGAACCAGCGCCGATGCCCCGAGCATAGCAAAATTGACGACATCCCGTGACTGGATAACGTTCCCTTGATCGCGCGCTTCTTGCAGCTTTTTCGGTGTCGGCTCTTCTGTTTTAGAGGCCTCATCTTCTTCGCTCATGGCACCCCCGGCGTCAGCAGGCCCTGAATGGCACCCCCGATTGTATCAACAAACAGATACATAATGGAGGTTAGCGTCGCGAGGAGAAGAATAAATCCGACGATAATCTGAACCGGCTGGGCGAGGAAGAACACCTGCAATTGCGGCATGAGCCGCGCCAAAAGACCGAGCGCAACGTTAATCATCATCATGACGACGAAAAACGGCCCCGTCATCTGAATACCAACCCTAAAGGCTTGGCTGACCGCCCGTACAATCGACTCGGAGGCGTCGCCCATCACGATCCCCTGCCCCGGCAAAAACAACCCGTAGCTATCCACAATGCCGCGCAACAGGACGTGATGCATATCCGTCTGCATCATAATGACCAGCGCGATCAGACCCAGCAGGCTGGCGATTGCTGAAGTTTGCTCCGAAATCATCGGGTTGAAGATGGTCGCGCTCGACAGGCCCATCTGAAACACAATCGCCGAGCCCGCGACTTCAAGCGCCGTGAAAAGAATGCGCACAAGCAAAGCCAACAAAATTCCAATCAGAATTTCGCCGATGAGCAATATGGCTAAACCGCTCACCGTAGGCGGCAAGGTCGGTAACGAGGGGGTTAGAAAGGGCGTGATCGTCATGGTCACGGCCACAGCAAACAGCAGCCGCGCGCGCGTCGGAATGCTCTGTTCGCCAAACAAGGGCAGCACCATTAGCGCCGATCCCATACGGGCAAAGACTAGCACCAGGGCGAATAATTCGCTGAGGAGAAGATTTTCGAACAGCCGCATCGTCGCGCTCAGCCGAGCGAGATGATGCGGTCAACCAAACGTTCCATGAAGCCCTGCATCGTTGCCAGCATGAACGGGAACAGCAGCAGCAGCGAAATGAAGACCACGATGATCTTCGGAACGAAGGTCAGCGTCATTTCCTGGATCTGGGTCAGCGCCTGGAACAGCGAAATGATGAGGCCGACCACGAGCGAAATGACCATGATCGGCCCCGACACCTGAAGCAGGACCAGCACGGCTTCCCGCGCGACTTCGAGAGTATTGGCCTCATTCATCGTGCGGCGACCTTAACTTGACCAAAAGCCCGAAACGCGCAAACGGCGTTAGATGGGCATACGCATGATTTCG
>NZ_LAJY01000875.1 GCF_000963705.1 Elstera litoralis
TCTTAGTATTTTACAGGCACTTTCGCTCGCTAAACCCAGTCATGCCTTGGAGTATTGGATTACGGATCTGGGGATGGATCTTGCTGAATCAGGACTTGAGGCCTGGGCGGCAGGGCATCTTGGGGTCGATCCAGACGTAACACATGCCGATCTGGTTATGGTGCTCGTCAGAATGCATGGGTACATCTCGCTCTGTGCGACCGGCGATGGGCCACTTCTGATTTCCTGGTCTGTGCTCTCCGTTGATCCGGCGGCTCTCGGTCATTTGAAACGCCAACTTGAGGTTTGGCCAGCAAACTCGCGCGGCTATCGCATTTCAACCGAGGTCGCACCAGCATTGCTTTTGTCCTCAAAGGAGGAGGCGCTCCGCTTCGTTGAGAGCGCGCTTGGGCAATGTGGTTTTGGGCGGGGCAAGCAGCCCACCATAATTTCCAATCGTTTGCCGTTGGCTGAAGCGACGGTTAAACTTCATCGGGTAGGGGCTCACTTTGCCTCGTTTCAATCCTCTCGGGATGTAACACTCGACATTGACGCTTCACTGATTGATACCGCCGTTGTCTATCATGTTACGGACCATGGTCTGTTCACTGCGGCTGTCGGAACATCTCTGCCGTTGCTGTTTGGGATCACTGCGGGTCATATTATAGGTCGTCCGACACTGTCAGAGCCGACACCACGACCTTATCTCGACATGGTCGTGGCTCATGTTTCAGAGGCTGTGGCACGTCGTCAGCCTACCCTCTACCATATTCATTTAAGCCAATATCCACTTGACGTAGAATATCAAAGGCTGACGGTTCCTCTGACACATCAACACAAGGTTGTTGGTGCCGTCACTATTGCTGACAAATTCAGAGGAATATCATGAGCTACACCAGTCTTTCGCCTTACTTGGACAAGTTGCTTCCGGTCCGCCCATTAACCCTATCGCGCGTCTTAGGTACGCGGGCCGGCCTGATGGTTACCGGATTGGAGAGAGAGCACGGCCTGAGGAGTTTTGTCTCCGATGATCCTTACGATCTTCTACGCATTCAACAGATTGAGGAGAAGAACGGGTTTCTGCCATTGTTTCCGACGCTCGCCCCTAACCTTGGGCCGAAGACGGATCGCTTGTGGGTTGCGTTATGTTTTCATGACAAGATCGTCGCGACCGGATGTGCGGTCAGTCTTTACGTTCCTTATCCTCAAACGCTCGCCCAGCATTTTGAAAGCCTCGATCTACTCTATGGGGACCCTGATCGGGCACGCCGGGAAGGGGCTTCGGTAAACTGTTCAGCTTCAATATCCCATACGATTCGCGGCCATATCACCTTCGTATTAGGTATGTGGACGCACCCGGAATGGGGACGGCGCGGGCTGGCGCGAAAGGCCTGCAATCTCGTAATGATGATGGCTTATTCCCATTGGTTGCCAGATTGGATTTTGGGCCTTGTCGATGAAAAGAGTTCGACAACGCTGAGTTGGCGCAATCCCAAGCGTCCTGAAGCTGGGGGTTATCTCTTTCGTCACCGGGAACCCGAACTCATTATCAAGGTTCCAGGATGGGAGCCAATGGTTGAAGATCTTTTGGCGACGTCTCGTTCGCAGTTTGAAGCGGATCTTTTAGGCTATAATCCAGCAGCACTTCCCGTCGAGGCAGGGAAAACACAGCCCGACGTTCTTGATC
>NZ_LAJY01000876.1 GCF_000963705.1 Elstera litoralis
GAAGATCGATGACAACTCGGAAATTCTTTCGGACAAGTTTTTGGTAATTGTCAAAATCACTCGAGTAAACTCGCCGCCACCAATAAATACAGAACACAGTAAAAATCACTATAGTTCCAGTAAATATTGGATTAAATTCCGCTTTTTTTTCACCAAATCTGCTCATTCTCATAAATATTTCCATAAAATACCTTAAAGAATCATTTTCTTTCCTTGTCTTGCGTTTTATAATTTTTCTCATTTCAGCCATATAATCAATGAAATTCTCCTCCAAATAATCTATAATGTCTCCTTCAACATTATTTTTCCAAGAATGCGTTGGCATTAGATCGTATATATGATTCGCAAGATCAGATTTATTCAACCTGACGGATGCTATTTTATATCTTTCCAGCTTGATAGGAGTTATGGACTTAATCAAAACACCATTTGAAGCATTAAACGCCCTAGCTTCTCTGTATTCCTTCATAAGAATTTGAAGGTATTTAACACCATTTAAATAATGTTCGTTCGTATAAGCAATTCCACCGAAGTTAGCGCTCGTCGTATCCGGGAATTTGAATTCGGCTTTCTTAAGCTCTTCATGGAACTCGTAAAAACTGCCTTTGGAATGATGGATTCCGCGATCTCGCGTGCCAAAATCGGCCCCCAATAGCAATATATCCCTGAAGCCAGAAGCAAGTGCCGCCGACGTAGCCGTATTGACCACGGTCGGGTTCTGCCAGGACATGGTGGTAATACCCGGATTGAAGAAGGCTGAGGCGAACACACCTTCGCGCATAAACCATAAGCGGCGCTTGAAGAGACGCGCCGACCGCGTATCCATTGTCGATGAACAGACTAGGATCGTGTTAGAAAGATCATATTTTTCGACCAGCGGGCTGAGCAACTCAAAATTCATCGCGACATTTTCAATTTCCACATGAAAATCCGGGGTAATTTGATTTGCCAACAGTGTCGGCAACGCAGAGCCGCCTGAAAATATGACGATCTTATCTTTATTCTGACGCAACCACTCAATATTATCGTCAAGCGACGGTCCCGCGCCAACGATAACGGCGGTCCCAACATGATGATTAGGCGCATTGACCAATAATTTCCACTCATCTTGATAGCTATTCAAAAGATGATTTTTGGTCATCGTTTTTTCATCATCATAAAAACCCAGAGCATCAAATAGATTAGATATATTTTTTTTGAAATAAGTGTACAAAGAATCTAGCGCAGGTGTTTTATAGTGCTGCGTATAATAAATTAACTGCTGAACACCCATATTCATGGCTCCAGTATATCGGCGAGCTGCATTAAAGGCATAATCAGGAAGTGTTTCAAAAACAAATACGATCTTATTATCGGCATACTTAAATATTTCGACCCAATCAATAAAATACATGGAAAGAACAAGAAACATCGGCTCAGGCTCAATAATCACCAGAGAACGGCACTGGGTTTCAATCATATAGGKTTAAGATGGAAACC
>NZ_LAJY01000877.1 GCF_000963705.1 Elstera litoralis
AAATATAGCCACCCCAACACCTTTAATCGACAAAATGATGTCTGAWWAAAAGAAAATTGATTTTACCATATTAAAACAAAATATAATTTTCATTATTAGATGAAATTTGATGACAAAGAGTCTCGGGTTTACATTCAGGAAGTTTTAGGTTTTGGCTTGGAATCCAAAGACACCACTTATAAAGCTATAGCAGAGCGTCATGGCGTCTCACCAAAAAGGTTATGAGTGCATTTAAAAGCAGCTTAAGGTTATTGAGGTGCAAAATTCGATGGCCGAAGACTGATGCCGCAACATGGTTTTTCAATCAATGGTCTAGAGGCTTAGATCAGGATGACCTCGATTCTATATACCTTTGGGTAGCAAGAGACTTAAAACCAAAGCATGTTTCTAAAGTCGCATCATTCATATCTGGTCTGATAGTCGGCCCCAGACTTAACAAAATTCAGCGATCTATTGAGCGGACGCGCTTGCAGTTGATTGAGGCCAATCCTGGTGTGCCAATTCGTTCAAATGAGGAAATGGTTTTGAGGATCACCGCTAGAGCCTCATTTCCTGATCCGGTAAACTTTAATGTCAAGGCACCCAGACGTCATCGTGCCCGAGCAACCTCCACGGGCCAGAAATTTGGTAAAGGAGGGAGACATTTAAGTTCCAGAGCTGGCTATGGTCTCGTTCATTTTGAGTCGTCATTGGAGCGAGGTTATATCGAAGCCTTCGATACCAGTCGTCATGTTGCATGGTATCAGGAGCAACCAATAGAAATACCATATACCTACCTTGGGCGTGAGGCTTCATACTTCCCTGATATGATGGTTGGCCTTATCGACGGTAGAGCTGTATTGATTGAATTTAAAGGCCTCAAGCATTTTTGCTACGTGAACACTTTTCGCAAGGCAATTGTTGGTCGCCGAAAGGCTTTCTCTGAGGGATGGGGGTACGCACTGCTTTATGAAGATGGGGGCTCTATAATTGACTTGTTGGGGCGGAAACTCCCCAACTCCACGGTAAACCTTAAAATAATTATGGATAGTTTTGGGCATATAAACAGAAGTGAGTTTTTTCGTGAAATCCGTTCTGCGGATGAGAAATTTTCTTTAAAGGATATTGCGGCACTTTGTATACAGAACGATTTTTTTATTGAAACATCCCCTTGGCGCATCACCAAGATTCCCAACAATTATACCTGGAAAATGTTCTTACCATAATTTAGAGCTGTAAAGATCTGGGTTCAATCTTGGAAATATGTGAGTAATATCAAGCTGAACCCAATGCAGAAGATGTTCTAACCGAAATAAACTCGCTGGCTCCGCACGCCGGAAGCCCAAGTTCGGCAATCAGTGGGCTATCAAAATGCCCATTCAGCAGAGAAATTCCCTCCTTTTTTAACTGGTCTCGCGTTCCCCCGCCAC
>NZ_LAJY01000878.1 GCF_000963705.1 Elstera litoralis
CCTGGCACTAAACGGCCTTTCTCTTCGCCGCCCGACAGTCGCATGACGGAAGCAGAAAAAGGCGGCGGCCCGACTCTTACTTCCCTCAGCAAGAACCCTCGTTTCGTCAAGAGGAAGGAACATACCATTGTGCGAGGCTGCCAGTGCCTCGAGATTATTGGGGGTGTGATTCCAACTCTCACAATATCCAAGCAGGCGTTTAGGATCACCGCCCCAGACCGATCCGGCGACAATAAGCACCGTGGTTTTTCCACGTCCGGGAAGTCCATACAGCAAAAACCCGCCCTGTTCCGGCCTAATCAGATCGAGCAGAGGTTGGATCAATGCGAGGGAAACTCCAAACATTAGCGCGTGTTGCCCTGACAGAAGCGGCCTACCTCCTTCAGCCAGTCATCCGAAGTGCCGGAGGAATGGAACTTTTTTGCTCAACGCCTGCTGGGCTGCGGGAAGCGACAGGTAGATTTTCACGGGCGAACCGGCAGGGTAGACAGTATAGCCAGGCGTAACAAATGCCCCGCCTAACCATCCTGATCGGCAGGCAATCAGACACTTTACCTCTTGCATATCGACGCCCTGAAGGCTTTTCAGGATTTGATCCTTTTCGCGTCGGGGCAAAAAACCAAACCCCTTTTTAGAAAGATCTTTAAAGAACCTTCCCCCATCTGAGGTAACCTCTTCGAATGGAAGCACTGTAACCACATTTTCCTGAGATTTATCGTGGGATGATTTTTTAACGACAACTAGGAACCAGTTCCCTTCCTCATTCTTCCCAGCAAAATGCTCATACTCTGCTTCCCAACGCGTTAAGGATTCCAGATTAGTAGTTGTTTTGAGCTTAGAGCCTTTCCTTTTCCCTTCTGATTTGAGATACCCTTTCTTTGAAAGCACATTGGGAACATCATTGGGCGTATCGTCAGCCTCTCCCTGAGAAATTGACGTATTGCCCAATGAAACTGAACGAGATGAATGAGTGTCGATCCTACGCATAACCTATTCCTCCTAAAAAGAGAGTGAGATTTGGGTGAGCAGAACTCAGTCTGCGTTTGGATTTACAGACTGAGAGTTTTCAACGAGAAAAATTGGAATTCGGCGTGAGAGAGCGTCAAAACGGCCTAACGCGGCTGTAGATTGCCGAATCCGTGATGTTGAGTACGTAACACTGCATTTGCTGACGCGTGCTCGCTGCTGCACGCTTCGAAAAACGTGAGCAGCATAAGCAGCGTAAGCAAATTAGCGTTTCGCACTCCGCCGTTTGGGTGTCGGGCGGATACGATCGCCCTGACGCCGCAGCCCATAGAGGAACAGAAAATCAGAGGGCTTAAAGTTGGCGTACCAACTCAGTAATTCCTCCATCTGCGGACGGGGCAAAGGATAGGCTGGCCCCTTCTCTTG
>NZ_LAJY01000879.1 GCF_000963705.1 Elstera litoralis
TTCCACGGCGAAGGACCGCGATGCCAAGCAGCGAGTTTGCTGCAAAGCGCTTAAATAGGGCTCGGGATGAGGTTTTCCGAGGTTGACGGTATCTCCGCCGATAATAATATCGATATTACTCTCAATATTTAATCGATTTACCCAAGCCGCCGCGAGGTAAGACATATTGGAAGTCACGATACCGATCTTAAGGTTGCACTCAGTGGCGACCTTTAAAAGAGTGAGTGCGCCAGGATTGGGCTCCACCGTTTCATAGGCGGCTTCGATGCGCTGCCAATACTGCCTCAACAGGCTCTCAATATCCTCCCCCAGGGCGTGTGTCTGGGCTAAGTCAGCCACAACAACCGCTAAGGGAGGACCATTTAGGCGATTAAACTCTTCATCTGAGCCTGACCGATCAAAACTTCGCAGGAATTCTTCGTAAACATTGCGCATAACCATCAGGCTATTCGCAAGAGTCCCATCCAGGTCAATAAAGATACCTGAGTTATAGTTTTCCACAGTATCACTCTCATTCAGTAGGTTCGCGTCGCGTTTCTATGAAAGTTTTTGACAGTGGAATAATCTATTCTGTCCAAAGGGGCCAAAAGCTCCCGGATGGGTTGCTGCCAGCGTGCGACTCAGTTGAGTCGCGGCATGAACGATGGGGTGATCGTAGTCGATTTTACCGTCATTGATGGCAGGCACGAGCGCATACAGAATAATATCATGCAAGCTCGAAAAATCTTCAGTCTCTAACAATGAAAGTCCCGCGCTGGGAAGATGGGCTCGGATCAAGGTCTCATCAAAAAATAAATTGAACTCAGCGGGGGTTCTCGGCGTAAGTCCAAGGGCTTCACGGCACTTATTTTGTTCGGCATAGGTCGTTTGCGAATTTTCAATCATAACAAGATACCCGCCAGGCTTAATCATCGAAGCTATGGCTGTAATCGCCTGTTGTTGAAGTTCAGGACTATTCAAATTTATGAGGCAACGATTTGTGAAAATAAGATCATATTCTTTTTTTAGTGCCGGATGTGTCTTAATTTCCAGAACATTCCCTTGGAAAAAACGAATCCTATCGGAAGTATCTTGGGTTTCATTTAGATTATCTTGAGCCGCAGAAACCATTTTATCAATGTAGTCGATGCCATCAAAATTAAAATTCAAAAATTGCTTCGATAATGAAATGCAATTTATGCCATTGCCGCAGCCGACCTCAAGAATATCAGCACTCTCAGTCGTATTTAGTAAGCCTAAACGACGAGCAAGTGCATCGAGTTCCAGTAACTTGGCGGTTCCTGTCTTTGTTGTGGCGCGCAGATTCGTACCATAGGTCTCTGCCCAATTGGACCAATGTTCAAAAATCTGCTTGCTATCCATTTTGAAGTTCCAGTTGCTTGATGGAGGGCTCGATGCTGAGGGAATAATCTA
>NZ_LAJY01000088.1 GCF_000963705.1 Elstera litoralis
AGTTGCCACTCCATCAAACCGATAATGGTAAAACTGCATATAAAAATAACTGCCGCGACCAAGGCCGACATTTGTAAACTGATAGAGGTGCGGTCGAGAAAAACGTCGGTTCATGGTGTCAGGGTATCTGAGTATTGAAATTATGATGTCGATGGGTAGTGGTGCAGTTTTAGCCGATACTTTTTACACCCTCAATCGATAAGTTTTCCTAAACATTTTTACAGAATGCAACCGTAGGAAAATATACATAAAAAAGCGGAGCCCGAGGGTATCGGGCTCCGCTGTAGAGACGGCGTGAGGGCCGCTATTCGGCGGCTTGCGCCAGTTTGGGTTCGGCCCACCGCAATACCGGCTTGCGGGCGGCGAGGGTTTCATCGAGGCGGCGGCGCGGCGTTAAGCGCGGCGCGGCATGGAAGGCTTCCGCCTCGCCCGCTTTGGCCTTTTCGGCCAGGGCGCGCATGACGGTGATGAACTTATCCAGCGTCGCCTTATCTTCGGTTTCCGTCGGCTCGATCAGCATCGCCCCGTGGACAACCAGCGGGAAATACATGGTCATCGGATGATAGCCCTCGTCGATCAGCGCTTTGGCGAAATCGAGCGTTGAGACGCCGGTATCCTTAAGGAAACTATCGTCGAACAGCACTTCGTGCATGCACGGCCCGGCGAAGGGCGCGGAGAAAACATCCTTCAGGCTGGCGAGGATGTAGTTCGCGTTTAGCACCGCGTCCGAGGACACTTGCCAGAGCCCATCGGCCCCGTGGCTGAGCATATAGGCCAGCGCCCGCACGAACATGCCCATCTGGCCGTGGAAGGCTTTCAGACGGCCAAAACTCTGCGCGGCTTCGGCTTCCGCCGCCTCCAGCACGGCGAAACTACCGTTGCGGTTAACGACCCACGGCAGCGGGGCAAAGGCCGCCAGCGCGTCCGACAGCACCACCGGCCCGGAGCCGGGGCCGCCGCCGCCGTGCGGGGTGGAGAAGGTTTTATGCAGGTTAATGTGCATGCAATCGACGCCGAGATCGGCGGGGCGCACCCGGCCAACAATGGCGTTGAAATTCGCCCCATCGCAGTAGAAATAGCCGCCTGCGCCGTGAATGGCGTCGGCAATCTCCCGAATATCCCGCTCGAACAGCCCGCAGGTATTCGGGTTGGTCAGCATGATCGCCGCCACATCCGGCCCCAGCTTGGCCTTGAAGGCGGCGAGATCGACGCGGCCTTCGGCGGTCGCCGGAATCGGATCGACGGTGAAGCCGATCGACGCTGCCGTTGCCGGATTGGTGCCGTGGGCCGATTCGGGCACGAGCACCCGCGTGCGGTGGCTCTCGCCGCGCGCAGCCAGCGCCGCCTTAATCGCCACCATGCCGCAGAATTCGCCGTGGGCACCGGCGGCGGGGGACATGGCGACGGCGGGCATGCCGGTGAGCGTCTTCAGCCAATGGGCGAGCGTATCGATAAGTTCGAGCGCGCCTTGCACGGTGGAGGTCGGTTGCAGCGGGTGAATGTCCGAAAAGCCGGGCAGCCGCGCCATGCGTTCATTCAGGCGCGGGTTATGCTTCATCGTGCAGGAGCCGAGCGGGAAGAAGCCCGAATCGATGCCGTAGTTCTTTTGGCTGAGGCGGGTGAAATGGCGCACCACCTGCGGTTCGGCCAAATCGGGCAGGCCGATGCCGCCCCGGCGGGCGAGCGCGCCCAAGCGGTTCGGCGCTTTCGGGGCCTCGGGCAAATCGACGCCGGCGCGGCCCGGTTGCCCCAGTTCGAAAATCAACGGCTCTTCGAGGATCAAGCCGCGATGGCCCGACGTGGTTTCGACGGATGCCAATTCCACTACCGCATCGCGGCTGTGGCGGCCCTGGGAACGGTCTTGCGCGGTCATGGGAGCACCTCTTTCAGCCCGGCAACCAGGGCATCCATATCGTCGTCGGTCACGGTTTCGGTCACGGCCACCAGCAGGTGATTGGCAAGCTCGACATGATCGGGCCATAGGCGGGAGGCCGGAACCCCGGCGAGAATCCGTTTCGCCGCCAAAGCTTCCACCACGGCGGCGGCATCCTTCGGCAGAACCAGGGTGACTTCGTTAAAGAAACTATCGTTCAGCACGCGCACGCCCGGAACGGCTTTCAGCTTCTCGACCAATTGGCTGGCCTTGGCGTGATTGAGCTGCGCCAACTGCGTCAGCCCGGTTTCGCCGAGCAGCGACATATGCACGGTGAACGCCAAGGCACAGAGCCCGGCGTTCGTGCAGATATTGCTGGTCGCCTTCTCGCGGCGAATATGCTGCTCGCGGGTGGAGAGCGTCAGCACCCAGCCGCGCTTACCATCGGCATCGACGGTTTCCCCGCACAGACGGCCCGGCATCTGGCGCATATATTTTTCGCGCGTGGCGAGAAGGCCGACGTAGGGGCCGCCGAAGTTCAGCCCATTACCGATGGACTGGCCTTCGGCCACGACAATATCCGCCCCCATCGCGCCCGGCGGCATGAGCGCGCCGAGCGAGAGGGCTTCTGTCACCACCACGACCAGCAGCGCGCCCTTGGCGTGGGCGGCAGCCGCAAGCGGGGTCAGGTCACGGATATGGCCGAAGACCGAGGGGTTTTGCACAACGACGCAGGCGGTATCGGAATCAATCCGGCTGGCGAGATCTTCCAGCCTTCCGGGTCGGCGGCGGCGGCGTCCAGGGTGAAATCGCCATACGCGCCGTGGGTTTCGACAATCGCCTTATAATGCGGATGCAACCCGCCGGAGAGCAGCGCTTTCTTGCGCTTGGTCACGCGGTTGGCCATCACCACGGCTTCAACGCAGGCGGTGGAGCCGTCGTACATGGAGGCGTTCGCCACCTCCATGCCGGTGAGCAGCGCCACTTGCGTTTGAAACTCGAACAGATATTGCAGCGTGCCCTGCGCGATTTCCGGCTGATAGGGCGTATAGGCCGTCAGGAACTCGCCGCGCTGGATGATGTAATCGACGCTGGCGGGCACATGGTGGCGGTAGGCCCCGGCCCCGATAAAGAAGGGCACGTCCCCCGCCACCAAATTCTTCGCGGCCATCGCCTTCAGGGTGCGTTCAACCGAAAGCTCCCCGGCGTGAAACGGCAGATCAACCGGCTTGGTGCGCACGGCGGCGGCAGGCACATCGACGAACAGGGCATCGACGCTGGGCGCGCCAATCGTGCCGAGCATCGCCCGGCGGTCGCCCTCGGTCAGCGGTAAATAGCGCATCGCTTAGGCTCCGATATGGGCCTGATAGGCCGCTTCGTCCATCAAGCCATCGAGTTCGGACGGGTTGGACAGGGTGATTTCGAAGAACCAGCCCTCGCCCTGCGGGTCGCTGTTCACCAAGCTGGGGTTATCGGGCAGCGCGGTATTGACGGCGGCAATCGTGCCCGACACCGGCGCGTAAATATCCGAGGCGGCTTTAACCGATTCGACCACGGCGGCTTCCTTGCCCTGCGCGAAGGTCGCGCCCACGGCGGGGAGTTCGACGAACACCACATCGCCCAATTGTTCCTGCGCATATTGGGTAATGCCAACGCGGGCGGTGGTGCCCGTAACCTGCACCCATTCGTGGTCGGCGGTAAATTTCACGGTGGACATGGAAACTCTCTCCTAGCGAACGTAGCGATGGGGCGTGAAGGGCAGCGGCGCGACATGGGCCGGAACCGGCTTGCCGCGTAAATCGAGAAACAAGGTGCGGCCCGGCGCGGCATGGCTGGCGGCGACATAGCCCATCGCCACGGGGCCTTGCACTGTCGGGCCGAAGCCGCCGCTGGTGATAATGCCAAGCTCTTCGGTTAGCCCGGCATCGGCATAAATCTTTGCGCCTTCGCGCACCGGCGCGCGCCCTTCGGGCTTAATGCCGACGCGGCGGCGGGCGGGGCCATCCAAAAGCTGGGCTTGAATAACCGCATCGCCCGGGAAACCGCCCTCGGCCCGGCGACGCTTGGAGATGGTCCAGGCCAGATCGGCTTCGATGGGGCTGGTCCCTTTCGTAATATCATGGCCATAGAGGCACAGCCCGGCTTCGAGCCGCAGCGAATCGCGCGCGCCGAGGCCGATGGGTTTCACCGCCGCATGGGCAAGCAAAGCCTGCGCCAGCGCTTCCGCCGAGGCATTGGGCACGGAAATCTCGAACCCATCCTCGCCGGTATAGCCCGAGCGGGTGATGAACAAAGCCACGCCGTTCCAGGTAAATTCAGCCCCGGAGAGGAAGGCCAAGGCTTCGACGCCCGGCACCAGCGCCTTCAGCACGTCCACGGCTTTCGGGCCTTGCAGGGCGAGCAAAGCGGCATCCGTATGCTCAATAATCTCGCAGTCGGTCAATTCGGCGCGAAACCGGGCAATATCCTGCGTTTTGCACCCGGCGTTGACGACCACGAACAGCCGGTCTTCCAGCTTCGTCACCATCAGATCGTCGAGAATGCCGCCGTCCGCTTGCGTCAGCATCGTATAGCGCATGCGGCCCGTTTTGAGGATTTGCAGATCGCCCGGCACCAGCCGTTCCAGGGCGACCGCCGGATCGGTGCCGTTCTTGCCGCGAATCGTGACTTGCCCCATGTGCGACACGTCGAACAGGCCCGCGTTGTCGCGCGTCCAGCTATGTTCGGTCAGAATCCCGGTTGGGTATTGCACCGGCATGGCGTAGCCCGCGAAGGGCACCATGCGCGCGCCAAGGCTGCGGTGGAGCCCGTCGAGCGCCGTTGTATGAAGGGGAGTATCACTTTCAGTCACAGATCCGGTGCCTTTCGCGCAAGCAAACTCGCGTGCCGTCCTCCGACGGCGGGCACCCCCTCTGTCTGATTACCTGAAAGATCGACCGGGTTTATCCGGCTTGCCTCGTCGGTGGACGGCAGACGCCGTCGCTTTCCAGAGCGGTCGATCCCTGTGCGGTCCTGGATGCCTGAGAGTTTCCGGGGTGGGTTGCTCCTTCGGCGGCGGACAGCTCCGCGCTCTCCCACGCAGGGCTTATGACCTAAACTGAGGTATGGGGGATTTGGGGGGGGAAGTCAATTGGACGCCCCGCCTAATTATTCTGAATCGAAAGCCCGTTCCCGTCGATCCGCAGTTCCAGCCCTTTGGGCTTGGTCTTCTCCTGGTAGATATAGGCCCCGAGGCCAACGATCACGGCCAGCAGGACCCCGATCAAGACGTAATTGAGTTTGCTCATCGGACCCGCCGTTCATTATTGCAGGATGAGATAATTATTCTCGAACCCAACCTTCTGCGTGCGCATCATCAGCGTCACTTTGCGCCCGTCGCCCAAGGTGATGTTGAGTTGGCCTTTCGGGCCGCCGGTCGGGCGGACGGCCTGCAGGATGATCCCGACGGTCGCATCGAACGACAGGTGAATGCCCTTATCCACTTTCGATTGCGTCACGGTATAGCCGCGCCCCGGCAGAATGTAGAGTTGGCCGTTTTCCGGCACGACCGCGTTTAGGGTTTGGCGGTCGCGTACCACCACCACTTTGCGCTCTTCCTTGGCGGGCGCGGCGGTGGCGAGGGGGGAAAGGGCGGTCACGCAGGCCAGGGCTAGCGCCGAAAAAGCGTATCGCATCATTCCTCCTCGCTCGCATCGGCGCTAAAGATCGCCGTCACGTCGGCCTGGGTCAAGGCGCGCCAGTCGCCGGGGGCCATTTGTCCCAGGCTGAGACCGCCGATGCGGGCGCGGTGCAGGGTTTCGACGTGATTGCCGACAGCGGCCATCATCCGCCGCACCTGATGGTAGCGCCCTTCGGTGAGGCGCACTTCCACCTGTTTGCCATCGTCCGAAACCGCGCGCAGTCCGGCGGGTTTGCAAGGCGTTTTCTCGTTTTGCAGCATTAAGGTGCCGCTGGCGAAACTGGCGATTTCGTCGCCGCGCAAGGGGCGGGCGAGGGTGGCTTGATAGAGTTTCGTTACTTTCCGCTTGGGCGAGATGATCTTGTGCAGCAACTGCCCATCGTCGGTCATCAGCACCAGGCCGGAGGTATCTTTGTCCAAGCGCCCGGCCACCGATAGCACCGGGTCGCGCCGACGAAAGCGGGGCGGGAGCAGATCATAGACCAAGCGGCCCGGATCGTCGGTCGAGCACACAAAGCCTTCGGGCTTGTGCAGAATCAGCGTCAGCGGGGCGGGGTCGAGCTTTTCGCCATCGGCGGACAGGCGGGCGGGTCGATGCGGGGATCATCCTCCAGCACCGCGCCATCGTCGAGCGTCAGGCGGCCCTCGGCGATCCAGCTTTCGGCTTCCCGGCGGGAGGCGCAGTAGCCGAGCGCCATCAACCATTGCGAGGCGCGTTTCTGCATTAGCGCGTTGCCTCCAGCAGCTTAAACCCGTCTTGGTCGAGCAGGCTGCGCCAGGACTTGAACTCCGCCTCCAGATCGGCCTCATAGGGCAGCGAGCGGTTGGCGACCAACAGCAGTTTGCCGCCCGGCTTCAGCCCATGAGCGGCGGCGCGAATAAAGCCTTTCCCCAAATCGGGCACCGCCGCCCGACCCTGGTGGAACGGCGGGTTCATCACCACCGCGTCCCATTGCGCCACCCCGTGCGGCTGGGTGGCATCGGCCCAGCGCACCGAGACGCGCGGATCGGTAAGGTTCTGGCGGGCGAGGGCCACGGCGCGCGAATCGGCGTCCACGGCATCGATGCGCGTCACGCCGGGGCAGCGCGCCAGAATTTCCGCCGAAAGATAGCCCCAGCCGCAGCCCAAATCCGCCACCACACCCGCAAGGCTGGCGGGCAGATGGGCGGCGAGCAGGGCCGAGCCCGCGTCGATCC
>NZ_LAJY01000880.1 GCF_000963705.1 Elstera litoralis
ATCGGCCTTTAACGCTCAATCTCGGCCTTCTGGGCGTCGGTCAGGGGGAAGGTTTTTCCGGTTACGGGGGAATTTGTCATAATTGCCAGTCTCCATAGCGGTTAAGAGGGAATCGAGTACGCCGTTGGGCTGAATAAAATCACATAGGTTTTCCTTTCGTCCAGCAGCCCTATCGACGTAATAATCCTTATAATTTCCATATGTTGAAATATAAAAATCTTTAAAACACACTTTATTTAATAAATCATTCACATTTACACTAGAAGATGATGAGTAAATAGAAAACTCCCCTGTCAAATTATAATCTGCGCCAAGCCGATAGGCGCAATCTGGATAGCGGCCAATGCAGATTTTATCGGTCTCAGGCACCCTGTAGATCAGCACGCGCAAAGGGCTAACCCTGCACTCCCCCCAGAGAGGGTTGCAAATCCCCTCTTCTCTTCCCGAATACCGGGCAGGCATCGCTACATCGGAACGGACATACAGCAGCCGATCTCCCAGGCGATAGCGAAACATCAATGTGTCTTCGCCCGGTTCGGCAAACAGCCTGACCGCTAGAGTGGAAAAAGGGAATTTTTCGTAATACCAATCCATAATTCCGGCATAAGAAGCCATTACTATGAAAAAAAATATCCCTCCATAAACAGGGAAAAAAAGAGTCAATAAAAATGATCTGATTGGATGATTTTTTATCCACCCAAAAAGACGCTTAAGCATTTTCGATACTCCAATCTGTTAACATAAGATTCTAATGGCTGAATTAGCGCGGGCCATGACCTCCAAGCGCCGATAAATCTCGGGCCAATTCTTATCAGCCTTCAACGGCTCAATTTCCGCTTTCTGGGCATCAGTCAGCGGAAATCGCTTTTCGGTTGCGGGGGAATCGGTCATAATTGCCAGTCTCCATAGCAGTTAAGAGGGAATCGAGAACGCCATCCGGTTGGACTAAGGGGCAAATTATTTGTTGCCGTCCATAAGCTCGAGCAACATCGTAACCGCGATAATTTCCATCAGAGAAAATATGAAAATCCTCTTCGCAGGATTTTTTTATAAGATCAGAATCATTTTTATTATTTTTAAAAGACCGTATTACAAACTGCACTGTATGACTGTACGGAATATCTGGATAAAATGGACAGTCTGGATAACGACCAATACAGATTTTATCGGTATCAGGTTCTTTATAGATCAGCACTCGCAACGGAAAAACCCTGCACTCTCCCCAAAGAGGATTACAAATCGCCTCTTCTCTTCCTGAATACCGGGCCGGTCGCGCAATATCCGAGCGGACATACAACAGCCGATCTCCTAGGCGATAGCGAAACATCAGCGTGTCCTCACCCGGTTCGGCAAACAACCTGACCGCCAGATAAGAAAAAGGGAATTTTTCGTAATACCAATCTCGAGCCAATCCAATAGGAATAGCAATGGAAAGGAAAAATATAAACCCATAAACTGGGAAAAAGAGAATCAAGAAAAAGGATCTGATTGGATGAGTTTTGATCCATCTCAAAAGACGCTTAAGCATATTAAAGCCCCTTATTATTGACCCGTGTCTCGAGGGTACACCCGCTCAAGATAATAACCTGATACCGGGTACTGCGGGGGCACACGTCCCTTGATGCCAGT
>NZ_LAJY01000881.1 GCF_000963705.1 Elstera litoralis
CGCGCGAGAAAGCCGCCATGCCTGCTGACGACCCCAACGCCCTGCTGCTGTATCGCCTCGCCGAGCAGGAAAAGGCCCTGAAGGAGGCACTGGCCGAGATTAAGGAATTTAAGAAAGATCAAAAATCTGAGAGCAAGCTGCTGCGCGATGAGTTGTCAAAAGATATTTCGGATAAATTTTCGAGTCAAGATAAAAGAATTGGCGATCTTCATATACATGTTAACCGTTGGGGAACAATAATACCATTACTTTTGTTCGCGTTCGGCGTGATTGGAGGTTGGAAAATTTATTCAGACTCGGAAAAAATAACCCAGAACTGGCTCAATAAAGATGGAAAAATTTTCGTCTCCAATTTTTGCAAATGAATATCTCAATACCCCTGAGGGCCGTAAGAACTTAAATGATGCAGTCGATCAGAAACTAACCCCAGAGTATATGAAGCAGGTGGACAATCTGGCCGCCAGTGGTGATCGTCGCTATCTTGACCGTTTAACCGAAAATTTAAGCAAATCAATCGAGGATTATATCACTACCACGGCAGAAGCGCAGAAGGCGCTCGATGCAGTCCAAAAACAACGGGAGGATGAACGTAGTCCCGAAGCTTGGCGCGCGCTGATCTATAGTTATTTGGATACGAAACGCTTCGAGGCGGCCCTTACCCTCACCGATCAATGGTTAGCGTCCCCCAATAAAACGCCCGAGCATACTGCACAAGCCCTCGTGATAAAGGGCGGTATTCTGCTGAGTGCTGGACTTTATCAGGAATCCCTGAGCACCAATAACGATGTGATCCAACGCTTCGGCAGCGATCCCGCCCCAAACCTCCGGAAGCAGGTTGCGAGCGCCCTTATTGGTAGAGCGATAACATTTGGAATTATGGGCGAATATCAAGCCGCAATCGCAGCCTATGACGAAATCAACCGCCGCTACACTGCCGACCCAAATTTGCATGAGATAATTGCAGTATCATTAAACAATAAAGCGAGCGTACTGACACATCTCCCACCGCCCCAGAATGAGGCTGCGATAGCGATCTATGACGAAATTATTCGCCGATTTGGATCCGATCCAACTCTTTTTGTTAGAGAAAATGTTGCCAGGGCTCTCAATAGTAAAGCCAGTCAGCTCTTAAAGCTTTTCCCGCCTCAACCTGAGTCAGCGCTCGCTACTTACGATGAGGTATTTCGCCGTTTTCAAGACGATCCCGCTTCGATGCTACGTATGCAGGTCGCCCTAGCTCTTCGTGACAAGGGTATACTATTAGAAAACTCAAGCAATCAGAAAAGCCAAGCCAAATCCATCTATGAAGACTATCTCCACCGCTTTGCCAATGCCCCCGAACCAGCAATCCAAGCAGTAACGGCACAAGTCCGGGCACGCCTCGACGCACTCAAATAGTCTGCAAACCCGCCGATACCTAAGGGGCGCTGMCCCTTAGGCGGGGTCCA
>NZ_LAJY01000882.1 GCF_000963705.1 Elstera litoralis
GCATTTATTTGCATGCTTGATTTTGAGAAATTGCCATCACGCAGGCCTATTTCATAGCCTGTAATCATGAAGGGAATATCGACGGATTTTGCGCGGCGCAGCATTGATATTCAGGTGTCAGCAGAGAAAGATCGACATTACTTCAACCTAACACATTCTTTCAAAAGGTCGACCTGATAAATATGTCAGGTGTTATGACCTAATTAAAAATCTTAAGAACGCACAAATTTTTATGAATCTCCAAAGAGATATTCATAGGAAGGAAGGGTGTTGAGTCCAGCACTCCCAATGGGGAGGGAACGCCTTTTGAGGGCTCCGGTAACGACAGATAGCTAAGGGCTTCTCGGGAACGCCGAGAAGCCCTTGAAATATCGCTGTTCTGAGAGGCCGTAGCCATCCGCAGCGATTGACTAGCTACCGCAGGAAGCTTTGCAGGTTCAGGTCCTGAATACGTGCGAAGGAATTATACGAGGCTTCCAGAATGGTCTGAAGGCTCGTCAAGGTCGCAATCGCTTCCGTCTTATCCTGCTTGGCCAGATCATCGAAGTTATTATTCGCGATCGATTTTTGCAGACTGTTTTGTTCTGTGATACCCACAAGGGTCTTTTGGTTGATGCCCGAGCTTGCGCGCAGACTGGTGATCTGCGTACGGGCTTCAAGAAGTATTTTGTTGGCAGCGGCAACATCTTCTTTGCTCAGGGGCGAAGTTTGCTGCTGCAGAAAGTTAAGCGTATAGATAAGTCGTGCGAAACCCGCTTTGTCCGCAGTCATGCCATAATCAACGGTTGCATTATCCGTTACTTGGACTTTTTGGGGATTAAAGATTTCACGGGCAGCTTGAGTATTTGTATAATAGCCGGTGCTACCTACCCCAGCGCCCTGATTCGTTTGATAGTCTGCCGGACGCCCGATCGACTCAACACCATCTGGACCTAAGCGGGTGCTTACCCCTGACGGGCTAATCACGCCGGTTTGGGGGTTTACAATGCTAATCACCCGTGCAGGACCAGCCGTTGCGGCCAGTGTAGTTGTACTCAGGGGACGCAGCTTTAAGACAGGGTTAACGGTTGCATCTGAGTAGGTTTCAATTTCGGCAACGTTAAAACGCTCCCCATTGATTTCCAAAACCGTGCCCGGCCGAATTGCTGTCGGCAAGGCACCACTGATCTGAACTGACTGGGTGTCGATATTGGCATTACGCAAACCGCCAATCATTGTATAGGTGCGGTTGGCCGCAGGCGCGATCGGCGTGTCTTCAACATAATTTGACCCAACCTGCGTCAGGTCCTTCATGATGAGACTATCGTTCGGCAAGAATGCGATCTCGTTCAGCGGCTCAATATAAGCCCGAACCGTCTCCGCGCCCCCCGTTGTGGCGGAATGATAGATGATCCGGCCCCGGGCACCATTAGTGC
>NZ_LAJY01000883.1 GCF_000963705.1 Elstera litoralis
AGTTCTAACAGTGTTTCTTGTGGAATGGAGCGTTGCTTATCATTGATATGATTGGGATTCCCGGCCCAGACCAACCCTATTCTGCGACCAGCTACCTTGGCGGCTGGCGCAGAACGGAGCCCAGCCGGGGCTACAAGATAAGGGCATTGGGCATATGGCGTTTCTGGCGATTCTCCATAGATCCAAGGGAGCGACGGGAGCGCCGCGCGCAGATCGAAGTCCGGTAAATTATCATCCCCCCGAATAACCTGCGCCTTCGGAAAATTGTGCCGAAGAAGCCGTAGGAGCGTATCTTGTGCCTCAATTATAAGGCTGGCCCCCTGATCCTCCAGTAAACGCGCATAGCGCACAAACTGCACGGTATCCCCCTGCCCTTGCTCCCAATAAAGCAATATTCGCTGTCCGAGCACAGCTTGCCCGAGCCACGGGGGCCGCCGAGCGATATCAGGGTGGGCTTCAAAAGTGGGGCTTAGCAAGCGCGCTTCATAGTCAGCCTTAGCGCCCGACCACTCTCCCAGCAGCAGACGAAGCTGACCTCGATTGAAAGCAAACTCGCCCTGCTCAGGCGCTAATTTTACGGCAATATCGAATGCCGCCAAAGCCTTGGAATATTCCCCCAACTCAACAAGAGCATTCCCTAAGCCATTATAGGGGGGGGGCCAATTTCCAGCGAGAGCGATTGCCTTCTCGTATTCGGCACAGGCTTCGTTAAAACGCAACTGATGGCAAAAAATATCGCCGCGCAAAGAATGGAACAGTTCCCGCCGTAATAATTCGTCCGGCACTTTCATTACAATACTCAAAGCACTCTTAGGATCATCCACCTTCAAACATTCTTGAACCTTCTCGATAATATCAAACATCAAAAACTCTTCCTGCCAGCACTCATAAAAAAAGGGCAGCACCCCCAATCTGGAGATGCCGCCCTTCAATAACGCATTCTTATATGAATAGATTCAAAATGGAGCCTTTATCAGGCTTATTCCAACTCGTCCTATCGGCCATTGCTTCGGAATTTGCTTGCATGAATTCAAAGTTTATGGAGAGGGATCGCAAGATAGTGTCATTCCTCTTCTCCATTGCCTGAACTTGCCGAAGAACAACAACACGTTCCTGTGCATCCTTCTTTTCAATTTCCGCATCAATCTCCTCCATTCTCTTATAGAGGCCTGACGGGAGCGTTTCCATCGGTTTACCGTTTTCATCAAGTACGGTCCTACCATTTTGGTCGCGCAAGGGCTCCGGCTTGCCAAGCTTAGCCTTAGCAAAATTGAAATCTTGCCGCATATCATAGCGAGCATGGCCAAGTGTCTCAGCATAGCCTGTCGAAAGGCCCGTAATAACATCAACCCCGTCAACGCCAGTCGCGATCAGAATCCCGACAGCCCCAGCGCGATCAGGAATAGAGCCATAGCTACTATAGTCCCCTATACCCGACGGATTCTGCCCCGCACGTACTTTTCTCGTCCGGTCTTGGAGCCCTTCCTCAAACAGAGTCACAGGCTTCAGGGATTTAACAGCTTTATTTAAATTATCACGAATTGCATTAAACTCTGCCTCAGCGGT
>NZ_LAJY01000884.1 GCF_000963705.1 Elstera litoralis
GTTCCTTTCRAAAACGGCAGGCAACGTATCCGCCAATCCCCGCAGTATTTTTACTGCCTCCTCATTCGGGGACAACGCCGCGCTATGATCATCGAGATTGACAAGGCAAGCTGTCATGTTGACTAGCGAAATAGCCAAACTCGGCAGAAACGCATCGGGCCGCTTTAGAGCCAAATCCCGCCGAATTTTCACAGCCTCTTCAATTGCCGACAAAGCCGCCTTCCAATAGCCGAGTTCGGCAAGACGATTGCTCATGGTATTCAGAGCAGCGGCCAAATTCGGCACAAACGAATCAGGCCGCGCCAGGGCCAAGGGTCGCAGAATCTCTACCGCCTCTTCAATCGCTAAAGAAGCCGCCTCACGACGACCCATGCGGGCGAGACAAATACTCATGGTATTCAGCGAGGATGCCAAGTCCATAGAAAAAGCCTCAGGTTGCCTCCGGACCAAGTCTCTTCGAATTTCAACCGCCCTTTCAATCGCCGATGCCGCCGCCTCGCGGTTGCCAAGGTCAGCAAGGCAAATGCTCATATTACTCAACGAAATAGCCAAACTCGGCAGAAACACCTCTGGCCGTGCCTGAGCCAAATCCTGCTGAATTTCTACCGCCTCGGAAACTATTGACAAAGCATCTTCCTGACGCCCGACAGCACCTAGACAATTGCTCAAATTATTCAGTGACGTTGCCAAACTTGGTAAAAACACCTCGGGCTTAACGAGAGTTAATTTTCTGAGGACTGTAACCGCCTCCTGAATTGCCAATATAGCTGCGTCCCGGCGACCAAGACCGGCAAGACAGGTACACATATTGTTCAGAGAAGAGGCCAAATCAGGTAAATACAATTCAGGATTAAGTTTAGATAATCTCCGCCGAATTATAACAGCCTCTTCAATTACAGACAAAGCCGCTTCCTGTCGACCAAGATTAGTTAGACGATTGCTCATGTTATTTAAAGAAGACGCCAATTCCGCCACAGATGCATCGGGTGCATTTCTAATCAAATCTCGCTCAATATTAACAGCCTCTTCAATTGCAGACAGCGCATCGTCCAGATAGCCAAGATTAGCAAGACATATACTCATGTTATTTAATGAGGTAGCGAAGGTTGGTAACAGCCCCTCTCGCCCTCCGCGAATTAATGACCTTAGAATCTCAACTGACTCGTCAATCGCGGTCAGTGCCTTTTCAACCTCACCTAAGCGCGTCAAATGTATTGTTAAATTTGTTAAATTTCCTGCTCGATACGCC
>NZ_LAJY01000885.1 GCF_000963705.1 Elstera litoralis
CGGCTAATACCCGTGAGCCGCTCGATATCCAGAACACGCCCCGAAGGAACACGATCCCACTGCGACAAGGCCGCCGGACTGATATCCAACGCCGCCGCAATGCGGACACGCTCACCCCGGTTTCTCGAAAAATAGGATTTCAGTTCGTTCATGAGCTGAAATGTAAGCCAAACTTAAATTTCGTCAAGGTTAATTTTTTGAGCCTGCCGATATGGAGAGAATGCAATCGTAGGAACACACTTCGCCGACACAGCACATCATGACGAAGGCGAAAATCATGACGCAGTTAGTCCATCGCGATGAATTCCCCAAGCAAGGCGCAGTGGAAATAATGGTTCCGCGTGAACGCTTCTATTTTAAGGAGTGGCGCAAATACAGAAGGCTCACGCAAGAGCAATTAGCCGAGAGAATTAGTTCCGCTTCGTCCGATGAAATCAGCATAAGCGCTGGTTACCTATCTCAGATCGAGACAAGAAAGCTATGGCCAAGCGCCGCACGACTTCAGGCGATAGCGGACGCACTTGATTGCTCGATAAAAGACTTACTTGGGCACAATCCGTTTGAAAGCAGTCCCATATTGTCCGTTTGGCGCGCGATCCCTGAAGAGCGGCGGAATCATGCCCTAACAGTTTTAAGAACTTTTGCCGATCCCGAACCTTCAAGCCCTAAAAATAAGATACAAAACTAAAGGAAGAGCCATGAGAAGATCGGCAATTATCGCCTCAATGATAGTCTGCTTTCATTCTATGGATGCGCTGGCGGAGAAAAGAAAGCCGCTTACACCCAGCATGACGCGCTATGAGTTTATTCTGACTGAGACGAGCAATGCAAAGTTCGCCGCGCATGAGATATCATTTCTAAGTCAGGGCACGCCCAACAAACTTACCGAACTCCATTCGATCGCTGAGGAGTTAGTGCAAGCAGTAAAGAAGGTTTACGACGCTGAAAAAACCGATTTAAACTATGATATAGATGTAGCTTTTCTTGAGCAAACAAAAACCAAGTACGGTGAACTTAGCTTTAATTACATTATGAAATCGCGACTAACACGCAGCGAAATTGATAAAATTGACTGGACGGGGTTTGATAAATACTCAGTTTTAAATCTGATGCAACTTATCAGGGTCGATGATATCGCTAAGGACTATCAATTCGACTATTGCGGTACAGCTTCAGAACGGCGGAGAATGGCTGATTTTTGCCTAAACCTCTCTCGCCTCACCCGTCCCTAACATCAAAAATATCAGCCTGACAAAAAATATAAGCCAAACTTAACTTTCATATTGCAGCAAATTTAAGCGTGACTTAAATTCTCTCCATCACAACCGATGGAGCGCCGATCATGGCCGACCCGATTGCCGAGACCACTCCCGCACCAGACATTCCTCAGCAGCGCGCCGAACGCCGCCTATCCGAACAGGAAAGGTCGAAAGCCCGCAACCGCGAAGCCCATGAAAACCGCGTTCGGGACGAATGCTATAAAGCCGCCCTTCACGACACGGCGTTTTTTTTTGCCCGCGCAGGCCGCAAACGCTGCGCTGGATTACTG
>NZ_LAJY01000886.1 GCF_000963705.1 Elstera litoralis
TCGAAGGCTAGGCCAGGCGGGTCGCCTTCTTGGTGAACGGGGGTTCCCCGTGGCCCGACCAGTTCTTTAGCGCTCAGATGCAACACCTGGTGCCCCTGATCGGCAAGCCACCGTGCCAGCGGGATGATGAAGGCATAACAGCCGAAATCGTGCAGCAAAATCCGCATGGATCATTCTGAGGCTTAAGGTTGGCGCTTGTCTAGGGACACGCCTCGGCGGGTTGCGCATGAGGCCTATCGGGTGGTTTAAAAAAACTGATCGTGATAGGGAGCCAATGTCAGTAGTATGCTGCTGGGATTGAGCCTTTAAAGGCGCATTTTTGGTTAAAAATGAGAAACGAAGTGATCTGGCAGGAAATGGAAGATGAAAAGAAAGACGGTGGACGATTAAGCCAAGAAAACCAATTCCGTCCTCGCTTGGGGTTTTCTTACGGAATTCGTCATACCGTTGTAATATCGTCGGATATTTTTGCTTTCCTATTGGCTTTTTTTCTGGCCTTACTGGTTGGGGGGATTGTCAACGGACTGTCCTTGGATAGTGCTTACGCCGAGGGGATCGCCGAAACATTCGAGTGGCGGGCGATACAGTTCGCCGTTCTGGCGAGCGGTGCTGTCTTTATCTTCTTCGTTCTGGGACATTATAGATTGCCCGTCCCGGTTTGGACGGCTTACTCCCATATCGTTATAATCTGCTTCATCATGTTGCTAGCCGACGGGTTTTTAGTTTATGCCGCCAAAGACCATTTATCCCGTTTGTGGTTGGTGAATACTTGGTTTTTGGCGGCCGTGCTTATTCCATTGGGGCGTTTCGTAACGCGGCGGATATTAGACGGGCTGGGGATCTGGCGGATTCCATCCCTCTTGGTTGGCACGGGAGACGTGACAGACCATATTCGTCGGGCTTTGGCGACCGATCCGACCCTAGGCTATGAGATCATCGATGTGATCGATCCTGCCGTTATGGCGACGCCCCAAAACGGGCAACTCTGGCGGCAGCTCTGTGAAAAGCGCGGGGCGCGTTTTGTGATTCTGTCCCTTTCTGACCGGGAAATGATTGCTTACAGCGACCTACTGTCCGATTTGGTATGGGAACGCCTCCCCTTCGCAGTCGTTCCATCGTTAGGAGGCTTGCCGATCCTCGGTTTCGATCAGCTCAGTTTTATCGGCCAAGACTTCATGATGCTGGTGGCAAAGAATAATCTCGGTCAACCGATTCGTCGCCGGGTGAAGTTCGTCTCCGATATTCTGATGGCCAGCCTGATGACGCTGGCGTGCTTGCCGATATTCATTCTGTTTTCATGGCTCGTTTCGCGGGATGG
>NZ_LAJY01000887.1 GCF_000963705.1 Elstera litoralis
CGCAAAACATGTCGGGGACCTGGGAAAACCGCATCGCGGGTGATCTCTATCTCGGGCTTACCACCGAAGCCGCCGACGCCTCGGTTATCCCCGGCACGGCGGAAAGCTGGACAATCAGCCCGGACGGCACGGTTTATACCTTTAAGATCCGCAACGATGCGAATTGGTCGGACGGAACGCCAGTGACGGCGGAAGATTTCGTCTATGCCTATCGCCGGATCATGGACCCGAAGCGCGCCGCAAAATACGCCTCGATCCTCTACCCGATCAAGAATGCCGAAGAAGTAAACTCGGGTAAAGAAACCGACTTTACCAAAATCGGTGCGAAGGCTATCGATGCGAAGACGCTCGAAATCACCTTGAAGGAGCCGACGCCGTTCTTCTTGGAACTGCTGACCCACTATACGTCTTTCGCGATTCCGAAGCATGTGGTGGAAAAAGCCGGGAACGATTGGGTAAAGCCGGGCACGCACGTGTCAAACGGCGCTTATACTTTAGCCTCTTATTCGCCGAACGATAAGATTGAACTCGTTAAGAACGCGAAGTTCTACGATGCGTCGAAGGTGAAAATCGAGAAGATTGTGTTCTTCTCGAACGAAGACCGTACCGAAATGGAAAAGCGCTTCCGCGCGGGCGAAGTCGATCTCGTGACCGATATTAACCCGGCCCGTATCGATACCTTGACGCGTGAAATTCCGAATGAGTTGAAGATCGCCCCCTACCTCGGGCTTTATTATTACACGCTCAATACGGCAACCGGCCCCACTGCCGACCCGAAAGTGCGTAAAGCCCTGTCGATGGTCGTGGATCGCGATATCATCACGCAGAAGGTTTCCAAAGCGGGCGAAGTTCCGGCCTATGCCGTTGTGCCGCCGGGCGTCGCCAATTATGGCTATGCGCTGAAGAGCGATTGGGCCGACAAAAAAATGTCGGAACGCGTTGAAGCCGCCAAAAAGCTGATGACCGAAGCCGGGTATGGCCCGAATAAGCCGCTAAAGCTGGAACTCAGCTATAATACCTCGGAAGGCCATAAGAATATCGCCATTGCCGTGCAGAGCATGTGGAAGCAGGCCCTGGGTGTTGAAGCCGAACTCGTCAATCGCGACGTGAAGGTTCATTATAACACGCTGCGCGACGGTACTTTCCAGGTTGGCCGCGCGGGCTGGATCGCCGATTATAACGATGCGCAAAACTTCCTGTTCTTGTTGGAAACCCGCACGGGCTCCAACAACTACGGCAAGTTCTCGAATCCTGAATTCGACAAGCTGATGATCGAAGCAGGCACGATCACCGATCTCAAGAAGCGCGCCGAAGTGATGGCGAAGGCCGAAAAGATCGGTATCGAGCAAGAC
>NZ_LAJY01000888.1 GCF_000963705.1 Elstera litoralis
TATCCAAGTTAACGTTAACGTTAGCTACTCCATCTCCAATACGTTGGCATCGGCGCTTCCCCGCAATGACACTAATCTTGGTTCGGTCGGTGGGCGTACGATGTATGAATCGGCGATTGCTCATGAGTTACGGACGGGCTATAGCAGTAACGGCACATCATCAGATTTAACAATTAATATTAATGCCTATAATTTACGGTATCTTTATATCGATGATAACCCTTACGATGGAGCCGGTGGGATCGCGTCAAATCAATATGATTTAACGGGTCTCATGGTCCATGAAATTGGTCATGGGCTTGGTTTTTATGCGGATCGCGATGATACGACTGGTGCGTATTTTTACTATAAATCGGTTTGGGATGACCGTATTCAGATGGTGGGAAGCCAACCTTATTTTGTTGGCGAGAATGTTTCGCGTTACTACGGCAATTCCGTTCCCCTGACGCGCGGCGATCTATCCCATGTCGGCAATGGGTCCGATGTTGGGTCCGATCTGTGGAACTCGATGATGGCCCCCTATATTACGCCCGGCGTTCGTTTCGGCGTAACCAGCCTTGAAAAAGCAATGCTCGCCGATATGGGCATCGGAACAAATCAGTCCGATATTCTAAAAGTCCATTTTGAGAATACGGGCCGTTCGGTAACGCTCGATGCTGGCGCGGGAACGGATACAATCGTCTATTATGGAAACCGCTCCTCATATACGGTGTATTACGCCGCCAGTGTGGGTGGCTATGTTGTTAAGGGGAATGGGTTTACCGATACATTGCGCTCTGCCGAGCAGATTCGCTTCGATAATGGAACCTTTTGGGTTGAAGATTTAGCCGATATGACGACGGGGGTTCACCGTTTCTATAATACGGCAACGAATACCCATTTCTTCACCGGGTCCAATGCCGAAGCCTATAAATTGCGCGCAACCGCTCCGCAGTTTATCGATGAAGGCTTCGCCTTTGCAAACACAAACGCAACCGGTGGCTTGGATGTCTTTCGCTTCCTGAATAAAGAAACGGGAGCTTTTTTCTACACGATCAGCACGCAAGAGCGCGATAATATCCGCAACAGCTTGCCCCTTTTTGAATATCAGTCGAGTAGCTTCAAAGCTCTCACGAGTGATCGAGGGCCGCAGGAGGAACTTTATCGCTTCTATAATAGTGCGACGAACTCCCACTTCTTCACGGTCTCCGAATCCGAGCGCGATACTATCATCGCGACTCTTCCGACCTTTAAATACGAAGGCGTTGCCTTTTATGTGGATGTCCTCGGCTAGGACCGTCCGGTAAATCACCCTAGAGCACTTCT
>NZ_LAJY01000889.1 GCF_000963705.1 Elstera litoralis
ATTCCGTTTGTTGCCGAAGGGCAGTCGCCCCTGCGGATTGCCGAATCCTTGGACGCGGGCAATACGGTGGCGATCTACTTCATTCGAAACCCAGAGCGTGAGACGCGATTCGCCTGGATTGGTGGTTTGATCGAAGACGATGGTTTTGCCTTCATCACGCTGGCAAGCAACCCGAAGGTCGATAGTTTTGAGCAAGCAAAATCGCTAAAATCAATCGGGGCTATCAGTAGCGACGCAGTTCGAAACATCTTGACCTCGAACGGCGTCACAACCTTCGATCTGACACCCTCAGCGGTTTCAAACGCCAAGAAACTGTTAGCGGGACGGTTTGATGCCTGGTTCTCAACGATTACCGTCGCGCGCTATTGGATTAAGCAGGAAGGCGTTGAAGCCAATACAATCAGTGTCGGCAAAACGCTTGTTCCGGCTGCGGGATGGATTACCGCATCAAAATCGTTGCCTGCGGAAACCTTGAGTAAGCTCCAGACGGCTTTCGCCGCGTCGAAATCGGATGGTCGGTACGAGGCGTTTCGCGCTAAAATTAAATAATGGGCGTGTGTTGAGCGGCGACCAGAACCGAGCTTAACCCTGGGGCCTGGCAGGTACTCAAGTCAAAGAAGTGGTATCGGTAGAACCGCACGGGTTTAGAAATAATATGACCATATTATGACTTCACCATTTTTTTTAGGATGTATTTAAATGTTTGGTAATTTTTTTATGCTCAAATTTAATCTGGATAACGCTTATTCAAGGATCGAAGCAAATGAAAATAGGAAAAATGAGGGCATATCTGATTGGGATTTTTTTTATACCCAATCTCTATGCATCAGTGTCTTCTGCCGCTGATCCTTTGAAGTTATTTGGGTTTGAGTCGCTTCCTTATTCGGGGGTTACGGAAAGTGGCGCTCTTAATGGTTCCGGCTTCGAGTATGTGGCACAGGTTTTAAAGTCGGTGAATGTCGATTACGCGCCGCAAGGATTGCCACTGCCGCGTATGGTTCAGCTCTTAGAGGAAACGCCCTCGGTTGCAGTGTTTTTGGCACGCACCCCGCCGCGCGAGGATAAATACCAGTGGCTTTCCGAAATTTCGGGCGGCGATGAGGGGTTTATTTTCGTATCGAAGGCAGGCGTTCCAGCTATTACGAGTTTCGAACAAGCGAAGGGCCTTCAACGCCTTGTTGCTGTCGACAATGGCGCGCCGGCCGCCCTTCTGCGGGCGAATGGGATTACCGACATTGATACGTCGTCCTCAGAAGGTCTCAATCTTAAAAAAGTTGATTGCGGGCCGGGGCGATGCTTGGTTTACCACCACATCGCTTGGGCGTTACGTTATCAATCTGAGAAC
>NZ_LAJY01000089.1 GCF_000963705.1 Elstera litoralis
GCGAACGCCCCAAAAGGTGACTTTAAGTTCCATCCGATCCGGCTTCTTCACGGAAAACCAGTTTCTAAATAGCATCATAGCTGACGCCCTGAAACCCAGATATTACGCTATCGACCCGATATTAAAAGACATCTTCGTTAAATTTTGTCGGTAAATCTGTATTCTGCTGAAAGCCACGATGGTGCAGAATACGCCAATCAGGGGAGCGGTTGTAGGATTTACGGCGGATTGAATGATGAATTCCAAAGGTTTACAGGATTTTCTCCATATTCGCTGCGGCTCGGATCTCGCGCAACCGTTGCAAAAAGCGGGGTTGCCCGGCGCGTATCTCGCCTGGGTCGATCCGGTCTGTGATGGACCGACTCCTGAAGGTTTAACCGATGATTCATATCGGGCTGCGCGGGCGCGCTTCATCGCCGACCGCTACGGCGAGATCCTCGCAGCGGTTCTGGGGCAGTTGATCGATCAGGATCGGGCGCTGGCGCGGGCCGATGATTTCGCCGAAGTGGTGATTTGGGTGGAGCATGATCTGTTCGATCAATCCATTCTCGTGCGCTTGCTCGCCTGGTTCGCCGATCATCCGCACCGGGCGCTGACGTTGGTTCAGGCCGATGACTTCTTAGGACGGCAGACGCCCGACGCTTTGACGCGCCTATTCGAAGCCCGGCGGCGCGTGACCGTCTCGGAACTGAAACTCGGCGGCTATCTGTGGGAGCTTTGGTGCGCCCCCGATCCGCGCCCGCTGGAAGCGCTGGCAACCATTCTCGACGATCCGGCCCGGCGGCCCGAGGGGGTCAGCCTGCCGCATCTGCCCGCTGCCCTGCGCCGCCACCTCGCCAATCTGCCCGGTAGCCGCGACGGGCTGAGCATGACCGAGCGGCTGGCCTTGCGGGCGGTCGCCGATGGCGCCGAGACCGCCGGGGCGATCTTCGCCTCGGTCTGCCTGCAAGAGCCGGCGGCGTGGTTGGGGGATATGATGTTCTATCCGGTGCTGCGCGACCTTAGCCGCGCGCCGTTCGCGCTGTTGGAACAGGCCGACGACCGCTACCGGCTCACCCCCATCGGCGGGGCGGTGGTGATGGGGCAGATGGATGCGCTCCAGTTCGGCAGCCAGCCCCGCTGGATCGGCGGTTGCGCGCTCGAGTCGCCCCCTCAGTTCCGCTGGGATCAACAGGAAGAGCGTGTGGTCGAGGGGCCAAATTTAGGCTAATCTTCCCCTAACAATAACGTAAAGGGGAGGCTCCACTATGCTCGGTTCCATGATGAATCGCCCGCTGCTGATCGCGCCGCTACTGAAACACGCCGCGCGCTGGAATGGCGGGCAGGAAATCGTAAGCCGCCGCTGCGAAGGCGATCTTCATCGCTACACCTATGCCGATTCCTATCGCCGCGTCGGCCAATTGGCCCATGCTTTGAGCGATTTTGGCATTGTGCTGGGCGACCGGGTGGCGACGCTGGCGTGGAACACTTATCGGCATCTGGAGCTTTATTTCGGCGTATCGGGCATCGGGGCGGTCTGCCATACGATCAACCCGCGCCTGTTCCCCGATCAAATCGCCTATATCATCAATCACGCCGAAGACCGGATTCTCTGCCTCGATCTCACCTTCGTGCCGCTGATGGAGAAGCTGGCGGCCCATTGCCCAAAGATCGAAGCCTATGTGATCCTCACCGACCGCGCCCATATGCCGGAAACCAGCCTGCCAAATGCGCTGAGCTATGAGGAATGGATCGCGGGCCGACCGGAAAGCTTCGACTGGCCGGAGTTCCCGGAAACCACGGCGTCGAGCCTCTGCTATACCTCCGGCACCACCGGCAACCCGAAGGGCGTGCTCTATACGCACCGCTCCAGCGTGCTGCATTCTTATGGGATTGCTATGCCCGACGTGTTCAACGTCTCGCGCGCCTCCTGCATTCTGCCCGCAGTGCCGATGTTCCATGTGAACGCCTGGGGCGTGCCCTATATGGCCCCGCTGATCGGCGCGAAGCTGGTCCTACCCGGCCCGGCGCTGGCGGGGGCACCGATGGCCGAGTTGATCGCCACGGAAGGCGTAACCCTAATGGCGGGCGTGCCGACGATCTGGCGCATGCTGCTCGATCATCTGAAAGCGACAGGGCAGCGGCTGGATGCGGTGGACCGGGTCGTCATCGGCGGGGCCGCCTGCCCGCCGGGGATGATCCAGGAGTTCGATGATCTTGGCACGTATGTTCTGCACGCCTGGGGCATGACCGAAACCAGCCCGCTCGGCACCGCGAATAATCTGACGCCCGCCGAGCATGATTTGCCGCAAGATCAGCGCACCGCGCGGCAACTCAAGCAGGGGCGCGTCGTCTCGGGCGTCGATCTGCGCATCACCGGCACCGAGGGCGAGGATCTGCCCCACGATGGCAAAGCCTTCGGGGATCTGTGGATTCAGGGCCATTGGATCGCCAGCGCCTATTTCGGCCGCGACGATGACCCCGCCTTTAAAGACGGCTGGTTCATGACCGGGGACGTGGCGACCATCGACCCGGAAGGGCGTATGCAAATCGTCGACCGCAGCAAGGATGTCATCAAATCCGGCGGCGAGTGGATCAGCACCATCGAGCTTGAGAATATCGCGGCTCCATGCCCGGCATCGCCGAAGCCGCCGTCGTTGGCTTAAAGCATCCGAAATGGGACGAACGCCCGCTGCTGCTCTGTGTCCGCAAAGCCGATTCGACGACGACGAAGGAACAGGTGCTGGCGGGCTATGAAGGCCGTATCGCGAAATGGTGGCTGCCCGACGATGTGGTTTTCGTTGAAGGCCTGCCCCATACCGCGACGGGCAAACTGCTGAAAACCAAACTGCGCGAAGAGTTTAGCAGCTATTATTTCGATACGGTGGGCGCGGCGTGACCGCAGGAGGCGCTGCCTCCTGCACCTCCGGTTAAGGGGCGATTGCCCCTTAACGATCCCGCGTGCTCAGGCGAGCGCCGCCAGAATCTCCCCGTGCAGTTCGGCGGTGGCGGCGGCGATAATGCTGCCGTTGCTGTGAATGGTCAGCGGCTTGCCGTCCCAATCGGTGATGGTCGCGCCCGCCTGTTCCAGCACCGGCACCAGCGCGCAATAGTCGTAGGGTTGCAGCGAGGTTTCGACCATCGCATCAATATGGCCCCCGGCGATCAGCCCCGCCGCAAAACAGTCGAGGCCGAAGCGGCGTTCTTTCGCGCGGGTTTCGAGCCGTGCGAAGGCCTCGCGCTGGGTGCCCTTGAACATATCGGGGCTGGTGGCAAACAGATAGGCGTCGGCAAGCTTCGTGCAGGCGCGGGCGTGGCAGGGCTCGCCGTTCCACGTGGTCGGCAGGCCGATGCCGCCGATCCAACGCTCGCCCAGGGCCGGGTGATCGACGATGCCGAAAATCGGGCGGCCTTGGTAGCAGAGCGAGATCAGCACGCCGAAGGTTGGCACCCCGCAGATGAAGGCGCGGGTGCCGTCGATGGGGTCCAGCACCCAAACGTAATCGGCATCGGTGCGGTCAGCCCCATGTTCCTCGCCGAGAATGCCGTGATCGGGCAGCGTTTCGGCCAGGATCTTGCGCATGGCCGCTTCAATCGTCTGATCGGCAATCGTCACCGGCGATAGGTCCGACTTGGTATCGATAGCGAGACGCGAGCGGAAATAATGGCGCGCGATGGGGCGGGCGGCGTCGGCCAAGGCAATGCCGGTTTCGAGCCAAGCGGGGGAGACGGCGGGCAGGGACATCGGAACCTCAGAAAGGCAGTTTCAGAATAAAACAAGAACGTCCACCCCGGAAAGCTGCTCATCAGATGTGCAAGTGCTGCATTCACAGCGTGCTTTTGGTGATTGACGCTCCCGCATAGGCCAGCGCACGATACACGCATCCACTTTCGGAAAAAGCAGAATTTCGGCGCGCATTCTCGTCAATGCCCGTTGGCTTTGGCGTTCTTCCCCCGGCATTGGCAGGTTTTTTGATGGCTCAGGTGCTTTCGGCTCAATCCTCGCGCGATGCCGTTTTAACCGGCATCGCCTGTATGTGCGGCGCGGCGGGCCTGTTCACGATTATGGATTTTCTCATCAAGGTGATGGCCACGTCCGGCTATCACACGTTTCAGATTCTGTTTGCGCGCAGCCTGTTCGCCATGATCCCGGTGCTGTGGATCGTGCAGCGCGCGGGCGGCTTCCGCATTCTGCGCACCCGGAACCCGAAATTGCACCTGATGCGCTGTTGCTTCGGCGCGGTGTCGATGGTGTGCTTCTTCACCGCCTATAAATATTTGCCGGTGTCGGGGGTGGTCGCGCTTGGGTTTTCGGCCCCCCTGTTTATGACCGCGCTTTCCGGTGTCCTGGGGGGCGATAAGGTGAAGCTCGCCCATTGGCTTGCGGTTTTGGTGGGGTTTGCGGGCGTGCTCTATATTGTCCAGCCGGGGGGTGATAGTTTCAGCCTCTGGTCGCTGCTGCCGATTTGCGGCGCGCTGACCTATGCCGTGGTGAGCGTGCTCATTCGCCGGATCGGCTCCACCGAACCTGCCGTGGTCACGGTTTTCTATTTCACCAGTTTCACGACGGTGCTCGGCGTACTCGCGCTGCCGTTCATTGGGATCTGGCCGCAAAGCTTTTACGATCTCGCCGTCATGGTCGGCGTCGGGCTGATCGGCGGCGTGGCGCAGGTGCTGATGACGCGCGCCTTCACCCTCGCGCCCGTTTCGGTCATCGGGCCGTTCGATTATACCGCGATGCTATGGGCGGTGGCGATTGAAGCGCTCATTTTAGGCATTCTGCCGACCGGCACCGTCGTGCTGGGCAGCGCGATCGTTATTGCCAGCGGACTCTATATCTTGTATCGCGAAGCTCGGGTGGCCAAATAAGGCGGCCCCAAGCTTGGATTGTGAGTGATGAAACTAGGCGTGTCCAACAAGGCAACCGCATCGAAGGCGAATAGTTGGTGGGATGTGATCCGGCAAGTGACGATTGCGATTGTCATCGCGCTCGGCATTCGCTCCTTCTTCGCCGAGCCGTTCAACATCCCCTCGGGTTCGATGATTCCGACGCTGTTGGTGGGCGATTACGTCTTCGTTACGAAATATTCCTATGGGTATAGCCGCCATTCCTTCCCGCTGAGCCCGCCGATTTTCTCGGGCCGCACGTCCGACACGCTGCCCGCGCGCGGCGACGTGGCAGTGTTCAAAACCCCGCAGGATAATAAGACCGACTATATCAAGCGCGTCGTCGGCCTGCCGGGCGACCGGGTGCAGATGCGCGAAGGGCGGCTCTATATCAACGACAAGCTGGTCGACCGCCGCTTCGTCGAGGATTACGTCTACCGCACTGAATCGGGCTATACGATCCGCACGCGCCGCTACGAAGAAACGCTGCCGGGCAACCGCAAGCACACCATCATCGAACAGTCGGACGCCGGGCCGCTCGATAATACCCGTGTGTACGAGGTGCCCGCCGGGCATTTATTCATGATGGGCGATAATCGTGACGGGTCGGAAGATAGCCGCGCCTCGGTGGGCTTCGTTCCGGTGGAAAACCTCGTCGGCAAGGCTCAGGTGATCTGGCTGTCGGTCGATGGCTCGCTGTTCCGCTTCTGGGAACTGCCGTGGACGCTGCGCTTCAACCGGATCGGGCAAGGGCTGGACTAAGGCCGCATGACCGCCCGCGCTCGGATAACCGCCCCCCCCAGCCAATCGTCGACGCGCCTAATGGCGCAGATCGGCTATGAGTTCAAGAACCCCGATCTGCTGGCGCAGGCGCTCATCCACGCCTCGGCGGTGGGGCGGCACGATCGCGGCAACGAGCGCTTGGAATTCCTGGGCGACCGGGTGTTGGGCCTCGTCATCGCCGAAACCCTGTTCGGGGCGCGCAATGAGGCCGAAGGCGATTTAGCGCGGCGCTTGGCGCATTTGGTGAAGCGCGATGCGCTGGCCGACATCGCCAAAAAGCTGCACCTGGGCGATTATCTGACCTTCGCTAAAAACGATCAGAAAGACGTTCACCGCCTGAACGCCAATATTCTGGCCGACGCGCTGGAAGCGGTGATCGCGGCGCTGTATTTGGATGGCGGGCTTGAGCCTGCGCGCAGCTTTATCCAGCGCTTCTGGGCCGATCTTCTGAAACCGGGCTCGGCCCCGCCGACCGATAATAAAACCAAATTGCAGGAATGGGCGCTGGCGCGCGGTCTGCCGTTGCCCGCCTATACTGTCGTGGCGCAGGATGGGCCACCACACGCGCCGGTCTTCGACGTGGCCGTGCATATCGAAGGGTTCGGCGACGCCAGGGGCACGGCCCCTCCAAAAAAACCGCCGAACAAGGAGCTGCTGAAGCCATGCTAACCCGGATTACCCGATGACCGACCAGGACCAATCTTCCGAAACCGCCCATCCGAACGGGCCGGAGAATGCCCGCTGCGGCTTCGTTTCGCTGGTCGGCTCGCCGAACGCTGGGAAGTCGACGCTGCTCAACGCCCTGGTGGGCGCAAAAATCTCCATCGTTACGCCGAAAGCCCAAACCACCCGCGCCCGTACACTCGGGATTGCGATGGTGGCGGAAACCCAGATCGTGCTGGTCGACACACCCGGCATTTTCTCCGGCGCGAAACGGCGTCTGGAGCGCTCGATGATCTCGGCGGCTTGGGAAAGCACCCAGAATGTCGATGCGGTGCTCTATCTCATCGACGCGCGCAAGGGCCTCAATGAGGAGCAAGACGCGATTCTGGAAGGGCTGGCCAAGTCGAAAGCGCCGCTGATTCTGGTCTTGAACAAGGTCGATCTGGTGGATCGGCCGAAGCTGCTGGAACTCTCCCAGGCCATCCATGCCCGCGTAAATTTCGCCTCGACTTTCATGATTAGCGCGCTGTCGGGCTCCGGCGTGAAGGATGTTCTGACCGATCTCGCTAAGCGCATGCCGAAAGGCCCGTGGCACTATCCCGACGACCAACTCGCCGACACCTCCCTGCGCCTGATGGCGGCAGAGTTGACGCGCGAGCAGCTCTTCATGCAGTTGCAGGACGAATTGCCCTATAGCCTCGTCGTCGAAACCGATCAGTGGAATGACCGGCCCGACGGCTCAGTGCGGATCGAACAGACGATCACGCTGGAACGGCCGGGGCAAAAGATGATCGTCATCGGCGCCAATGGCCAGAAGATCAAATCCATCGGCCAGGCCGCGCGCCGGGAAATGATGAAGCATTTCGAGCGCACGGTTCACCTGTTTCTGCACGTCAAAGTGCGCGAGAATTGGACCGAAGACCGCTCGATTTACGCCTCGCTCGGCCTGAACTTCAAAGCGTAAGGCTCCGATGCGCTGGCGCGATCAGGGCTATATCCTATCGCTGCGGCCCCAGGGCGAGTCGGGCATGGTGGTGAGCCTGCTGACCGATAGCTACGGGCGTCACTTGGGTTTTCATCGCGGCTCCCCCGCGAAACTGCCGTGGCGACAACCGGGAACGCGCGTAGTGGCGGCCTGGAATAGCCGGATGGACAGCGGCCTCGGCTATTGGGCGTTGGAGCCGGAGGAAACCCCGGCATTGCGCTACTTCGGCCAAGCCCCCAAACTGCTGGCGCTGGCCTCGGCAATGGCCTTGATCGATGCGCTCTTGCCGGAACGCATGCCGGTGCCGGAGGTTTTTGCGGCCTGCGCGTATTTCCTCGCCGGGCTCGACGGCAATGATTGGTTGGAACGCTACGGCGTTTTTGGAAGAAGCCTTGTTGCAGGAAGCGGGGGCGCACCCCGGCCTTACTTTCGGCGAGGGGGCGGACCGGCTGCACCGCATCACGCCGGCACTGACCGAAACCGCGCAGACCTTGGGGCGCCCGCTGCCGATGGCGCGCGGGCTGTTGCTGGGGGCAATCCTGCCGCGCTAGGCAAACCCCGCGCGGCTTGACCGCGCTAGGCAAACACTGCCTCTCCAATCCCGTCTTACAAATGCCTATGATGCGCGCATCTCAGACGCTTTCGGGATGCGCCCTATGGTACTCCACGCTCTTGCCCGCACCGCGCTGGTCGCTTCCGCCCTCGGGCTTTTCTCGTCCGGGGCCTTCGCCCAGGCCATGACCTGCGGCCCCGCCACGCTGGGGGTCCGCGCCTGTCAGGCCGAAACCACCTGTTCGTGCGAGCTTTCGACCGGCGGCACCCTCACCGGCAAGCCGCCCGGCTATTTCTGGAACTGCTCGATCTTGGCGGCGAAATGCACGGCGGGGCCGAGCATGAGCCTGATTAATACCCCTGGTGCGGTGCCCGGCGGGGGACAATCGACCGGGGCCGGAATGCCGTCCGTCCGCCAGCTTCAGTCGGTGCTGAAAGCGCGGGGCTTCGATCCGGGCGCGGTCGATGGGAAAATGGGCAGCCGCACCCGCCGGGCTATCGAAGAATGGCAGAATTCGGTCGGCGCACCCGCAACCGGCAAGATGACGGTGGACCAATGGCAGCGCCTGCAATCCTAGCGGCGCTGCTCGCCCTGGGGCTGACGGTCAGCGCGCAGGCGGCGGTGTCGCCGGAAACGGTCGATGGTTTTGCCGAAATTACTGGCGGCAGCACGCTTCGGCTCGGCATCGAAACAATCCGCCTGCACGGCATTGTGACCGCATCGGTGGGCAGCGCGGTCGAGATCGAGGCGCGCGGCTGGTTGCACCGGCGCATCGCCTCCCGGCGGATTTATTGCCACTTCGATCCGACTGCCGCCCTGGTGGAGCGCGCCCGTAGCGGCATGTGTGAAATCGAGGGGCTCGATATTTCAGCGCTGATGGTCGAAGCCGGAATGGCGGTCGATTGCCCCGCCACCAGCAAGGGCCGCTACAAGCTTCAGCAGCAGCGCGCCGAGGCGGCAGGGTTCAACATGAACGAACGCATCCCTCTCCCGGCAAGCTGCGGGAGCGGGGCTAAAAAACCGGCGAAGAAGAAAGCTTAGCTCCCAACCCGCAAGAACAGCGGGCGGCGGAAGTCATCGTCGCCAGGAACGCGGGTCGGCAGCAGGGCATTGGTCATATCGCCGACGAGCGCCTGCGCCTTCGTGCCCTCAATCCCGGCGGCATCGATGACATCGCCCACGGTGGAGGAGAGCGCCGAGGGGCCGCGACAATAGGCGGCAACCGCGCGCACCGGCTCGGTCGGCGAGGGCGGGGCGATGGTGAAGCCAGGTTTCAGCCCGCACAGCCGATCCGCCGGATAAATCGGGTCCGGCCCGAAGGCCAGAACCAGCCGCGCGGCAAGGCCCTCTTGATCGGCCGGGGAGGCGGCGCGCCAAGCGAGGTTGGCCGTGTAATGAGTGGGGAGGGCCGCGAGCAGCGCCCGTTCGGCACGGGCCTTATCGGTCGCGGGAACAACGCCCGAGAAAATCACTGGCACGGCCCCGCGTGCGGCGGAAATAGAGAGATCGGTACGCGTGTAGGCGGAACTGATATCGGTTTGGCTGACGCGCGTCATGCCCGACGGGGCACAGCTCGGAAGCATCAGCACCGCCGCCGTAAGCGCCGTCAAAAATTTCGTCTTGGTCTTCATGATGCGCTTTATATGGCGATTTCGGCCCGGCGCATCAAGGAAAACGGGTCAGCGTTCCGCGCGGGTCTGCCATTCGGCGGAAAGCCCCTCCCGGTAGGTGGGATAGCGCAGGGACACGCCTAATTCCGCCTTAATCTTCTGGTTCTTCAAGCGCTTATTCTCGGCATAGAAGCTGCGCGCCATCGGCGAAAGTTGGGCGTCTTCGAACGGCACCAGCGGCGGTACGGCGATGCCCGCGAGCGTGCAGGCGTAGGCGATCACCTCCTGCGGCGGGGCGGGTTCGTCGTCGGCGAGATTATAGGCGGCACCGGGATTGGGTTTTTGCCAGGAAGCCCAGAGGGTTGCCGCGATATCCTCCACATGGATGCGGTTGAACACTTGCCCCGGCTTCTCGACGCGCTGCGCCCGGCCCGCCAGCACGGTTTCGAGCGCCGACCGGCCCGGCCCATAAATGCCGCTGAGGCGGAAGAGATGTACCGGCAATCCAGAAGCCTCGGCCAGTTTCAGCCAGGCGGCTTCGGCCTCAACCCGGCGGCGACCGCGTTCGGTGGTCGGGGCGAGTGGGGCGGTTTCGTCGATCCAAGCGCCGTTCGCCTCGCCATAGACGCCGGTGGTCGAGAGATAGCCGATCCAGCGCGCGGCGCTTTGGGCCAGGATCGGGGCATATCGTTGCAGAACCGGATCGTCCCCCGCCTCGGTCGGCGCGACCGACGAGAGGATCGCCCCTGCGCTCAACAAGCTGTCGTCTGGCACCGCATCGAACAGGAAGGGCTCGATGTTTTCGGCGCGCATCTGCTTGAGTTTGCTGGGATCGCGCGTCGTGCCGATCACATGGCCGCCCGCGTCCAGCCACAAACGCGCGGCAGCCTGGGCGGAAAAGCCGTAGCCAAAACAAAAAAGCGGCGGCAAAGCATCTTGAGACTGGGTCATAGGGACTATATAGGCTGCTAGGATCGAATTCCCAAGGAAGCCAGCGTGCGCGCCTTCGTCTTTTTTTTCTCTCGGCCTGACCATTCTTGCGGTTGGAGCCTTGGCCGCGACGCCGAAGCAACCGCAGCGGTCCTTGTCGCTCGGCGGCGCGGAGGCGGTGCGCTATGAGAACTGCCTCCGCCTCACCGCGCAAGACCCGCTGCAAGCCCATGAAACCGCCCGCACCTGGGCCGAACAGGGGGGCGGGCTGGCCGCGCGCCACTGCGCTGCTGTCGCAATGATCCGCTATGGTCGCCCCGAATATGCCGCGCCCGATCTGGAAGCGCTTGCGGCCGAAGCGGCGGCCAAAACGCCCCGATCTCGCGCCCGATCTCTATGCTCAAGCGGCGCAGGCGTGGCTGCTGGCGCGCGATGCTAGCCGGGCCTTGCCGCTTCAGTCGGAAGCCCTAAAGCGCCGCCCGCGCGATGTGGATTTCCTGATTGATCGCGCCATCATCCGCCTCGCGCTGAAGCAATCGTGGGAAGCGATTGACGATCTCAATAGCGCGCTAGAGCTTGCCCCGCGCCGCGCCGACGCTTTGGTCTATCGCGCCTCGGCCTACCGGCTGCTCGGCACGGCGGATCTTGCTGAGGAGGATGTCGCCCGTGCCCTCGTTCAACGCCCGAATGCGCCCGATGCTTTAGCCGAACGCGGGGCCGTGAAAGCCCTGAAGGGCGATAAGCCCGGCGCGCGGGCCGATTGGTTGCGGGTGCTGAGCCTCGATCCCGAGAGTGCGGCGGGCGATCAAGCCCGCGCCGGGCTCGAATCTATCGACGTAAAAAAGCCTTAAGCGGAAAGACCTGGAATGACCGACCCTTTGCTCTCCATCGCCGAGGCGCAGGCCGAACTCATCGAAACCTTTGAAGCGCTGCCCGACTGGCAGGAGCGCTACCAATATATCATCGATCTCGGCCAATCGCTCCCCGCGCTGCCTGCTGCGTTTCAAACCGAAGAGTATAAAGTGCGCGGTTGCCAGAGCCAGGTGTGGATCGCCTCCGAGCTTCGGGATGGTCGCCTGCACTTCCAGGCGGGGAGTGATGCCATCATCACGGCGGGGCTGATCGCGCTGCTGCTCTCGGTCTATGATAACCGCGTGCCGAAAGAGATTCTGACGACGCCGCCCGATTTCATCAAAGCCATCGGCCTGTCGCAGCATTTGAGCCCGAGCCGTAGCAATGGCCTGCTGTCGATGGTCCGGCGGATTTTTGAAAGTGCAACCAATGCCGCAGGTGAGGATGCTTCCGTACACGGATGAAATCCTTGGGCTTTCGATGCAGATTCCCCGCTTAGGGGCGCTGCCGCCCCCGGCTGCCTGCACCGAGGTTGTTAGCCCCGTCTGCGGCAGTCGCCTGACGCTGTTCAGCCGCGTTGAGGCCGGAAAAATCGCCGATTTCGCTTGGGGAATTGAAGCCTGTGCGCTTGGCCAAGCCAGTTGCGCCGTGATCGGCCCGCGCGCCTTGGGGGCGGAGGCAGGTTTCTTCAACACGCTCGCCGATGTGCTTGAAAAGCTTTTGAAATCGGACGATACCCTGCCTGAAGCCTGGTCCTGGCTCGCCCCCCTCGCAGCCGCCCGATCCGTCCCGCAGCGGCACGGATCGGTGCTCTTGCCCGTGCGGGCGTTTCAGCGCGCGCTTTCGTCTTCCGCCGGGAGCAAGTGACCGGCTTTACGGGCTTTTGCCGCGAGATAGCGGAAATTATGCGGGTTGCCGGGAAACGCGTGCTGAACCCGCTCACGCACTTCAATCCCGAACCCGGCGAGATGGCCGACTTTGCGGGGATTATTGGTCAGCAGGCGAATGGCGGGAACGTCCAACTGGCGCAGCATTTCGGCCGCGAGCGAAAAATCGCGCTCGTCGTTCTCGAACCCGAGCGTGGTATTGGCGTCGACCGTATCCATGCCGCCGTCTTGCAGCGTGTAGGCGCGGAGCTTATTGACGATGCCGATGCCGCGCCCCTCCTGCTGCAAATACAGAAGAATGCCGCCACCAGCGTCGTTCATCGTCACAATCGCGCCGCGCAACTGTTCGCCGCAGTCGCAGCGCAACGAGCCGAGCAGGTCGCCGGTGATGCAGGAGGAGTGCAGGCGCACCAGGGGGGCGTCCTGGCTCAGCGGATCGCCGATCAACAGCGCCAAATGATCGATGCCGGTCACTTGGTCGCGGAAGGAGATGACGCGGGTTTTCTCCGCCCCCGTCAGTGGAACTCGCGCGTCCGACAGGCGGCGCAAGCGCGGCTGGCCTTGCAGGGTTGCATCTAGAACGAGTTGGCGCGGCAGGCTGAGAAGCCCGTCTACCGGCCCGCGAGCGGCACCAGCAGAGCGGCGGGCAGCAGTTGCCCGGCTTTCATCAACCGAATGGCGGCATCGGCGACGGCGG
>NZ_LAJY01000890.1 GCF_000963705.1 Elstera litoralis
TATCAGAGTTCCCAAAAACTTCAATTGTTAACCCATCGATATTAGCTTGCTTCGCTCGATTTGCGATTTGCTCAGCGGTTTCCGATCTTCCCCAAAATTGCCCGATCTCATTTCCTACATACTCGCCTAAGCCGTCGCGGTATATTGCACCGACAACTTGTCCATTCTTACGAAGTAACGCGTAAACGGGTTCATTTTTTTGATCGCGCCTCTTAGCTTCGGCTTCTACTTCATCTGTTTTGGCTTCGGCTTCCTTTAGGGTTGCGTTGAATTTTTGGATAATTTCGTCGTTACGGCTTTGCTTTGTCGGTGAGACATTGAGAGGTTGTGCGGATAGTAATGGGGAAGGGTTAATGGTCGTGGACATGGGGGTATCCTCAGTAGGTTGTACGTTGTATTAGTTTAGCAAGGCTTGTGCCAATTCTTCTAATAAGAGATTTCCTGATAGAATACCTCTGATATTATTCGGGTTTTTGGATTTTCGATTTTCAGGAGAAGTGCTCGTTAGAGAGGGGCGGAAAAAGGGGGGACTATCCTGCTAGGTCGATTTTTCCCGCTTATTTCATCTCATTCCGCCCCATCATATCGAGAGCGCTAACCGATCATGCTCATCCCGAAGAAGGCTCCGAGATCAAGCCCTGTTCCATTTTGATCGGCGACATATTCGATGAGGTAATCGCCGCCTAAAAAGAAATTGGTAATAGCAATACCGTTATCAATCGTACCGTCCTGCGTGTCGGCGACCGTGTAAAGGTAAAGGTCGTTTCCGTCGATTTGAAACTGCAATTGGTCGAGTGTCGTGCCGAGGAAGTAGACGATATCCGTGCCACCCCCATTGGCGTAAACATCGCTGATGAAAGTAAATCCATCATTGCCAGAATGGACGTAGATATCGTCGCCGGAACCACCCAAGAGATAATTGCTACCGGCATCGCCGTAGAGCAGATCGGCGCCTGAACCACCGTAGATCCAGTCTACACCGTGGCCACCGTGAATAGTGTCGTTCCCCTCATCGCCATTGAGCCCATAATCATCGCCCATACCGCCATTGATCGAGTCATTGCCGGTTCCGCCCGAGATGTGATCCCGTCCATCACCGCCTAAAATCGTATCATTACCGCCAAGGCCTTGAATATTATCGCCATCATTACCTTCTCCGGGGTCTTTGAAGCGCCGATCAATATAATCCGCGCCTTCGGAACCTTCAGAAACTTGAGCCATAATCATCTCCTTGATGCTGTGCTGATTGGATGAAGTACAGGCCTGCTGTCGCTTTATA
>NZ_LAJY01000891.1 GCF_000963705.1 Elstera litoralis
ACGGGAGTTGCGTGCTGGATGAGGAGGGGGGATGCGGTACGGATACGCTAAAGACGCTTGCTATCGTGCTTGTCTCAAGTATTTTCTAAGAATACTCCTCAAAAACATGCTGTCACCCACAAGAGAATTGGAAAATATTCATCTTAACGTGGAATTCCTGCGATGAAATCATATATTATTTGATCTAGAATTTCTGCAGGGTCATTCTCTTCCATATATTCGAGGCTCCCACCTTTTTCGATTTGAGCATCTTTAGCTAATAACATTTTTCCCAAATCATCATCTGAAAGGAAAACAAGAAGTTTTCCCGACTCACGCATTGCGCCAGACGCTGCCATAATGGCATTCTTGTTCACTGGTTTCCGACTCAGAACAAAACAGATGGGGCGGAGGGCACTCGCACTTAGATACCGCTCGGTTGTAAAAACCTGAACCGGATCAATTGGATCTGTATAATTCTTGCACTCAAAAAGAATAACTCTCGCACGGAAATCACGAGTCAATGTTATCCAAAAAGGATGCTTAGGGCTAACTCGATATATAAGATCAAAGATGTCCCCACCTTCCGAAGTCCTTTTTTGAGATCTGCCATCTCGGAGATCTCGGCCAAAAATATAATCAATAATATCTCGGCATATAGCTTCGTAATCCTTCGATGACTTTGTTCCTCCAGGAATCTTACTCAGCTTATCAATCAGTTCTCTACCCTTTGGGGCGACTTCTGAGTCCGTCTCGTATTCGGACGCTTCCTGTTTGTTAGTCATCATGTGCGCCAACTGAGGGGCGCTATTTGGAGTAGTTTGTGGGGTTAACTTTTCGAAAAAACTGCTCAAGTTTCTCCCTGTGCTCGCCGGATTTCTGCACCAATATATGATAATCCCAGATATGAATCTGAAACTCATTTTCGGCCCAGTTGAGGTGTTCCTGATTGATGAAGGTGTTGCAGACCAGCAGTGGTTTAGATTTATGTGAAAATTCTCGTAAATTACTTGTATAAGAAGCCGCATCGCGCAATCTAGAAAGGGTCACACCTCCCAAAGTGTAAAACTTCACTTCAACAGGCATGAGTATATTTTCTTTATCATTCCTTGCCAGAATATCGATCTCTCGGACGCGGAACGGCTCACTGGCAGGAGTTCGATGGTTAAGAGTGACATCGTAACCATGATTGACGAGGATTTCGCCGACCAGAACCTCGAAT
>NZ_LAJY01000892.1 GCF_000963705.1 Elstera litoralis
AGTTTTCTTAGTTTGCCTGAGACGTTACAAGGTAATCACCAAWTTTTATCCATTTCCTGCTTAATCTTAGTTTTCTCTCTCTTGAGACCGGCAAGAACCGGCTCAAGAGTTTTATCCATATTATTATATTCTTCCCGCTTAACGTTTGTTTCTATGTCCAAACGGCGTTTTACGGCCTGAAATCGGACTTCGAACGCAAGCCGAGCCGTATTCTGGCTCTGTTTGATCAGAGCGTTGCCGAACGTATTGGTACTGAAAAAAGAAGAAAAATTAGCCATGTCAGCCTCCAGCTTTCTGCCGATAGGATTTCTAAGCGTTCACTTTACACCAGTTACGCCAAAGCGCATCTGATTTTTCAAACAATTCGGCGGCTGGCGTCTCATAGACCGCCAAAGTCAGGTCTTTATGCATTTTTCTAAGGCTCGCGTTAAACTGCTCTCGGGCCCCTTCATTCGACGCAAGGGCAACCGCCTTGGCGGTATAATCAGCCACGTCTTCCGCAATCGCGCTAAGTTGCGCTCCGCTCCGAGCTAAAGTAGACGAGACTGAGTTATAGGGCTCTTTACCCGCCAGCGTAACGATGGGACAGCCGATTAGGAGGGCCTCTCGCATCGCATCCCGATTCCCGCGCGGGAAGCTATCGAGAATCAGATCGGTATCAAGCAAAATATCGTACAAGGTTTCCTTAAAATCTTCAGGGTCGATCAAGTCAATCCGTGAAGTTAACGACCTTTTATCGGCCGCGATAAGAATTCTTTGTACATAGGGATCGTTTATATCCGATGGCCCGATCAAGGCGAGTGTGGCCGCCGGCACTTCTGCCAATATATCCATCCAGCACCTCAACAGCGCATCAGATACCATTGACGCAATATGGGGTGCCAGCAATCGTACTTGATCGCTAGCCTCACGCTTTGATGATTCACGCTTTCCGCGCAAATCCACAATTCGTCCCATTACCTCTAAAGCAGGAATTGGATAACTTAGGAAGTTCTGTAATTTTAAGACCCGACCATCTTTGTCTTCGCATAAACTATCGGCTAAATAATAATCGTAGCTCTCGGGGTCATCGTAACCATCTTCCCTCAACCATAGTATTTGGATTGGCGCCACACGGGAGCGCAAAACAGCGGGTCGGCTGAAGTTCCCAATCGGATGACAGTCAAACAGAATGGACACCTCATCCATCCGAATCATTTCTGCTAAAGTTGCATCGTCGATTGAGAAAGCCTGCCGCAAATCTTCAATAGAACTCTTCAAGCGCTTTTGACTTGACGGTTCTGTCGAGCTCAAGGCATAGACTTTAATATTGGCATGTTCTTTTAGTGCTAGGATTAAATTCTCGAGAGCAGGATCAACAACCTCGCAGAGAAAACCCAAGGTTGGTGCAGCATCCGATGTCTTAAAATTCGGCGGATCGAGATCAGCAATCGGCCTAACAAAGGCAGCGATGGCCTTATACGCCAAACTAATCGCCGCAGAATCGAAATAAGGTGATGCAACCATTGTCTGCATGCGTGTCGTTGCCTCAACCATATCTTCTGGTGGTCTTAGCGCTGCAAACTGAGCCTCGATCAGGGCGGGATCGCCTTTTAAAACGGCAAGACGCAATTCCAAACTTGGCAAAGCCTTATTACCCGCGTCGAGGGTGCGCAAGGCATCCAACGCCACTTGCGCGTGAACCGCTTTACCAAGTTGCAATGCACACTCTGCAATCATGGCGAAACTAAGACTATCACCGCCTGAAACGCCAATATACACCTCGAGCTGATGAAGAGCCGCCGCATACATATTTTGCGACATCATCAGCTCTGCAGTTCGCAGGGGGCGGTCAACAATAAAGCTATCGAATATCTCTTTTACATCCCCAAAATAATCTCCAATAATTTCCGCAATAAAAGGATCTGAAGGCAGATGAGTGCCAAGTTTTAAGTTAAACATACCATCAGTTTTTCGGCCGAGTTTTAAGAGAATCGCGGCAGCCGCATCCGGATAATTCCCAATGGATGGCTCCAACTGACTGGCGTGTTCTAGCATTCCTAAAGCATCAACGTGCCGCCCCATGCTATGGGCAATCGCTGCAAAAACGATGAGGACATGAGGAGATTGATTGACAGCACGGGCCGCGTCCGCCTCGCGCGCCGCCGTTTCGATATCCCCTATTCTCAGGGCAGCCATAGCCGCACGCAAATGAGCCTGAACGTCTGCGTTCGTCGATACGAGGGGCGCGTCAATGGAGGTCATAATTTTTCCTACTTTCAAACAACTATGCGCTGGTGCTGATTTTTTCAGCGTTGCCGACGGGGGCCTCATCCGGCGAACCATCAACAGCAGCAGGTTGATCTTCGGAGGGGTTCCGCAAAGAGTCGAAGAGTCCAGCCGCAATGTTTTTATTGATATCGACGAGAACCGGCAATTTTCCTACATCCGGCGCAGCAATAATTCCAACGCTATGCTTATCAATAAAATTCGATAAGTCTAAAAGACTCTGGCGAACTTCCAAAGATAATAGGCTGGTATCATCCAGAATATCAGCCTGAATGATCGTCCAGAGTTTCCAGTTAAGCCGTACTGCCGCTAACAGACTATCCTTATCGTCTGATAGCTTAGAGGCGTCATCCAGACGCTTCGCCGCTTGGATCAATCCCCATGCCAGAGTTTGCACCGGATTGCCCACTGGCGGCTGTGTCGGATACGCTTTCGGTGGTGGTACTGACATGCTCCAACCTCTCTTTTTCATGCGCGATGAGCAGGCGCACGGCCTTGAGGGCTTGATAATACTCGCCCTGTTCGACAAGTTTTTGAATACGGTCAATCAATTCCAAAGCGCTTGGGGCAGCTTGCACATAGTCGGAGAGCAAATCCGCCAAGATCGCCTTGTAATGATCGCGACGCTCAGGAAAGATATAAACGCATTGCAGTGCGAAATACACGCGGGATGCGGGAGTCAAAGCATCAACTTCCGTTAAGATGTCTTTCTCCCGCATAAAAGCCGCATCATTTAGAAAAACCAAATGCGCCTCATGCCCGCCATTTTCCAGCACGGCACCGTTCACGATGATGCGTTCGCCGGGCTTTAGGGTCATCTTAAGCGGCATAGCGCTCTGCCTTTCCTACAGCGAGCGGGCTTCGCTGTCTTGCTCGTCCTGCCACAGCCGGTCAAAGCCAGCCGCATTTACCCAAACATCATTTCGATCGCTTGAGTAGCGAAAATCTTCCGGGCAGCGCTTTGCTAGGCCATTTTGCGTGAACAGCGGATTTTCCAGCGCCCCTGCGTCGGGCAGGATTGAGAAGTAATTAGCGAACTC
>NZ_LAJY01000893.1 GCF_000963705.1 Elstera litoralis
GGCTGACGAAGGCAATGGTCGCCCTCGACTGTGGCCGAGGTTTCGGCGGTTCGGCGTATGGCTGAGATCGTTGGGCCGCAGGTGAAAGAACGGATTGCGGCTAATCCCGCCATTTGAAGCAGAGGGCATAAAGATATGCCGCGTGAATATCGAAACGGTTGCTCTGGTGATCGGGGAAACGTGATGAAACGGGCCGTTGTAGTTTTTTGGCATTTGGGCTTCTGGGTGGTTGCGCGACGCCCCAGACCAAGACACCTCCGTCCGTGTTGGCATCAATAGCCTCGGAGTCTTCATCTGGGATCGGACAAGCAGACCGGCCGCAGCGTGTGGCTTATGCCTTAAAGTCGATTAGTTTCATTATGTCTGAGTCTCAGATGATGCAAAAATTGAACGACGGAATAAGAATTCCACCTCCCAACTATTTTGACCAGTTTCCGGTCGAGAAACGCGCGCGTGCCGCAGAACTATGGTCTCAAGAACTTGTTCCTGAGATCCTAGGGCGCTTCCCGGAAATGAAAGAGATTCTCGCGGGTGTGCTTGCGGATGTTCTTACAACGGACGAGTTAAGACGGCTCGCCGAGGTCGGGGATCAGCCAGGGGCGGTTCGTCTTCAAACGAAGCAGCCTCTCACCGACCAAGACGTTCAGGACTTTGGACGTTTGGGCCTCGTAGCGCTGGCTAAGCGACTCGAAGAAACAAAAGAGACGATGAATGAACTGATGCGGGTCCGTTCTGAGCGATGGGCGATAAGTATCGTCGGTGATCTCATGCGAAGAAAGCCAGACTTGTTTTCTGGTATCTATCGTTAAGCTGGTTTTTGAGAATAATTTCTATTTATCTTTCGTAAGAGAGAACCGAGATGCGTAATGTTTCTATTAATATAATCTTTACTATGATCCTTCTGCTTTCGCCGAACGGGTGGGCGCAGCAATCGGCGGATTACCAAGAACGTCGCGCGCTCGTGAATGAGTTGATCGAGCTTGAGGGATCGCGGCCTAACTTGGAACCGATAATTGATCAGATGCTCCAGCAGATGCGGGCTGCGATTTTGGCGAAGTCGCCACAGCGTGAGGCGGAAATCGACTCGCTAATCGCGAGTAAATTGAGGCCAACGATGATGAATTCCCTTCCGGCATTTTATGCTGAAGTAGATCGAATTCATGCAGAAGTTTATACGCTAGAAGATTTGAGAGCGAGCATTGCGTTTCTTCGCACGGACGCCGGCAAGATTTTCATCGACCGGCAACGCCGGGTCTCGGCGAAAATGCAGGAGGCGGCAGGAGTTTGGTCTCATAACTTCATGGGTAATCTTCTGAAATCGCTAGAGCAAAAATAGCAAGATTTACGGCAAGAACGCGCTGCGCCGCCGCAGAACAGGCAAGGAAAGGGTAAAGGACATGACGAACAACCAAACCAC
>NZ_LAJY01000894.1 GCF_000963705.1 Elstera litoralis
TTGTGGTGATTAAGCATGACTCGGTGGTGCTGATTAAGGAATATGTTGAGCTGAAAGAGGATCGGCTGATTTTGCACCAGCACAATCCCGACTGTTTTTTGGAAATTTCGCGCAATGATATTGCGAGTTTTCACTGCGTGGTCGGCTCCGAAGAGCCTTGATTGTCGGCGCATTCGGTCGCTCCTGACGCAAAGCGCTTTGACTCTCGTCATACATACGGTATTAAGATTGAATTAAGGTCAAAATCCGAAAAAGGTCGGGTCGACAAAACAGCGGCAGCCCAGAGCTGCGGTGCCGACACCAGAAGGGGCGTAGGCCGGTATGAGCGAAGGACAGGGTAACACAGCACAAAAAGCCTTATCGCGGGCTCCCAGCCCGGACATGGCGAAGCTTGACCAAGATATTCGCACGCGCTTTGCACGGCGGACGGGCGATATGTCGGCGTTTCTTCAACAGTGGATTCGTCTAGATGACGCCCAGCATATGTTTTTCAATTTTTCGCGGGATTAAGGGCGAAAATTATCTACAATTTTGCTTGGCCAATGGCGACATCGATATGGCGCTGCCAATTGCGCAAATGTGCGCCTTCTTCGCCGAAAGTACCGATGCCGAGAGAATTGCCAATTTTCTGAACCATATTGACACAGAGAGCAATGATATTTGGCATTATCTTGCCGACAACTTAAAAGAGAGTGAAGATGATGATTCGCTCGCCATTGCTCAGCTTCTTGTTCAGTTAGAAATTGATTATTGCCGCAAGAACGATCAGGACGAAAGCCCGCTGGCGCGCCTTTTGGTGCCGACGCCGCGCTGGCCTTCGGTCAACTCCATGCTGCTGGCAAAGCAGCTCACCATTGATGAAATCGAAGCCTCGTTTCCGTCGCATGTAACGCAGAACGAGCAGATCAAAGCCGAAATTATGGCCGGTATCTTCTTCTCCGACCTTGCGGAGAACGACGCGCGCCTATCGAGCAATATGATCTATTACGCCACCCACTCGAAGTCAGAAATGCCGGATCGTCTGTCGATTGCCCGCGCGGTTTTTGATTATGCGGGCGGCAAAACGCTCCGAGACGGTTTTGATGAAAATGATCGAAACCGAACATAAGGATGTGTTCGACAAGGCGTTGGAATTTCTCGCTGGAATGGCCGATCAAGTCTGCAAAGCCGCCGCTAAGGGCGATAACCAGCTCGCAAAAGCCCAGGCCCAGGCCTATATTTACCGCAGGCTCGGCCGCAAGAACCGCATCTT
>NZ_LAJY01000895.1 GCF_000963705.1 Elstera litoralis
CACCCATAAATAACCCCCAGACGCAGAATCTGGGGGTTATTCATGTTTGCAAGCAGGATCTAAGGCGGTCTCCCGGTCTGATCGCAAGACCGGACCTGTGGGCCGACAGAGGCAATGTAGCTCTACAGGCCCCCTCAGCATACGGGCGACTTCAGAGCCTGACAATAGCGTTAGCATCTGAAATATCGGAGGGGCGGCATTTTTTTCCCGTTCCCTCAGAGGGCACAACGCATTACCTTGCTAGCGTCACGGGCAAGGGCTAAGCGGGAAAAATACGCTCTGTCTTACTGCCACGAGACACGCTAGTTCGCAAGTGTTTTGTATGACGCTTGCGGTGTGTTAGTCCGGACTCTGCTAGGGGCGTGCGACAAATGACCATCCCATACTTTGATGCAGCGTATTACTTACGCACAAACAAGGATGTCCAAGCCGCTGTTCTCAGTGGAGGCATTACGGCTGAAGATCATTTCACTAAATTTGGGGCGGCTGAAAAGCGTAACCCGAACGCCTATTTCGATGCGAATTATTATTTAGCTAAATATACGGATGTGGCGGCTTCCGTAACCGCAAAAAAAATTTACCGCCTACGATCATTTTGTGAATAGCGGTATTAAAGAAAGCCGCGATCCAAGTTCGTTCTTCGATACGAATTTTTATCTGAAAAATAACCCCGAAGTTGCGGTTCTCGTGTATCGCGGCGAGATAAAGCCGTTCGAATATTTTGCGCTCGTGGGCAGCACTTTAGGGCAAACGCCGAGCCCTTACTTCAATCAAGCGGCTTATTTGAGCGCAAACCCCGATGTGCGCACGGCGGTTGCGGCTGGGGGCTTCCAGAGCGCCTACGATCATTTCGTAAATTTTGGGATCGCTGAGGGGCGTAATCTCGGTAACGGGATCAATTTATCCGTCTTTAAGGCCGATAAGGTTTTTACGGATGCGATTTTTGCCGGGAAATTTTCGACGGCTTTTGCGCGGGTCGCCCAGATTGCGCCGTTTCTGTCGACCTATACGCTGCCGAGCAATAGCGGCGTCACGGTATCGACGCTGACGGTTCCGACCGATTTCACGCCAGTCGCCGGACAGCTTTTGTATATTCCGGTCGGTTTGGATACGACGGGCAAGACCTTGCCGGGGTATTTCATCAGCGTTAACTCGCCGAAAATTTCCACCTCCGATCCGCTCGACAATACCTCGGGCTTCAATCCTAAGGCCGATCTGTCGATTACCTTTAATAAGGAAGTGCAGCTCGGCACGTCGGGGAATCTGTAT
>NZ_LAJY01000896.1 GCF_000963705.1 Elstera litoralis
TGATCGACGAGTGTCAAGAGATCCGAGAGGGTGCATTCCTCGCGCTTGCAAACATCTGTCAGCGCGTCCCAAATGGCTACTTCAACGCTGATACTCGTCCGCCGCCCCGATACGATTACAGTCCGGCGATGACGGGCGCCTTCATCACTATCACTCGTGGTCACTATCCGAGGTTCCTATTGTCATTTGTCCTAGAACAAGATCGCTTCATTTCAAAACGCCCTATTCAGGGGAACGCCTTGAGCCGGGGCAAAGAAAAGCCTGCACATCATTGTGTGCGGTACAGTGCCGCAATGCGCCTTGAAACTCAAGAGGGACAAGATAATTTACAACAATTGAAATTAATAAGCGTTCTTCTCGCAGTCGCTTTAGGAGCACATAGCAACCGATTCTTCCCGCAATTACAGCTTATAGTATTGTGGGAGTAATTTTACCCCGAAAGACTCGCGGGTTTGGTTATGTTTTTTGGTTGTAGAACGCGCCTATATCTTCACTCAACAAAATTCAATTGTGCCACCTGTGATAACCGCGTCACAAACCAAGATACGAATTTACAGACCTCGCAATCGGCTCGGCAAAAAGGGGGCGACGTTTCCGTCACCCCCCCCAAAATTATCCGGATATTTTTTAAATTACTCGTATTCAGCCCAGGTCTTATCCTCAGAATGGCTATAAAAAATCGAAATTTTCGAGATTTCGCAGAGATTGAAATTATGCCACTCGGCCGGAGTTGAATCGTCGTAAACAACTTTTACGTCGTAACTGCAAACCTGATTCTTTTTCGGGAAAGTGATATTAACCCAAGCGCCGTTTTCGAGCACATCTCGCCCAAGAATATCTTCTTCCCAGTCATTGCTTTTCGAAGGGGCAACAAAGACTTTATCGATCGTATAGCCGGTCTTATTCGTTAGGCGAAAATCTTGCTTGGATTGCGCCTGCGCAATACCGGCACTGGCCAAGAAAGTTACGGCAACCGCAATAGAAACAAAACGCATGACATCCTCGCGACACTATTATGATAGGTGCCGCACTATACCGCATTTAAGACGATATAAAAATAGAATATGGCGATTTCCACTGCATTCAAGCGCTCATTTTCCGTCGCGGAATGGTAATTTTGAACCATTTATCCTGTTATTTTTCCTAGCAGCCTCATCTCGGTCTGAATTTTCTCTCCGAGGTCTCTAAGCCATCACCCCGAAAATCCACCCCTCTTCCCGCT
>NZ_LAJY01000897.1 GCF_000963705.1 Elstera litoralis
GGCCGGATTTTCGGTCATTGGGGCGTTTCCTCCGATTAAAGAGGCGCAGTCAAGCGCTCTGGTGGGCGATTGTCCAGCGGCAATATCCGAGGTCGGATATGTTAGCGCATTGATCCGTACGAAATTACTGAGTAATTTCGATTTAAACGAGCGCCCAACGATATTCCATATAAGAAGGTTGTAATGCCACGATATATTAGATCCTTAGACGGATTCATCAAATCATTAACACGCAAAGATCTGATTGGCGGCAAAGGGAGTGATGACTCAAGAGTATTTTTTCGTGGACAAGCAAATAAAGATTGGGATTGGTCCCCGTCTATTTTTAGAAATTCCACATATGTTGAAAATGAATACGACATATACAATGAAATTTATTCTACCTATATCCAAGAATTTAAGGATGATAAAACAACTTTTGATAAATTAGTTCGAATGCAACATTATGGGTTACCGACACGACTTCTTGACATAACAACAAACCCTTTAGTTTCACTATATTTTGCTTGCCAGAACAAGAAAGCGGACGGAAAAGTAACGATCTTCTTCGTTCCAATGCATGAGATTAAATACGCGGACTCCGATAGTGTTTCGTGTATTTCGAATTTGGCAAGGGTAAAACACAGCTTAAGATTAAGCATTAGAGAAGAATCGGATACGGATAAATTTAACAGACAAGATGCCATCATGGAATTGCATCACAAAATTCTAGAAGAAAAGCCTCATTTTAAAGCAAAAATAAAATATGATGATTTAAATAAAATTCATTACGTAAGGCCAAGAATGAATAATTCAAGAATAATATCTCAGTCTGGAGCTTTTCTATTATTTGGCGGGACAACATATATGGCCGAAGATTGGGGGGGAAATTAAGTATGATGAAATTAATATATCCAGAGACTTCAAAGAATCAATCATATCTGCACTAGAAAGCATGAATGTTAATCAAGCTTCCTTATTCCCAGATATTGAGAAAATGGCTGGATACATATCCCATAAGTATAAGTAAATCTCACCCCAGCGCCCGCCAACCGATATCGCGCC
>NZ_LAJY01000898.1 GCF_000963705.1 Elstera litoralis
GCTCACGCGTTTGCAGACCGATATGAATGCGCCTGCGTTTACTACGTGGCTGACGACGCAATTGGGGAAGAAATAAGAAAAGGCCGGTTCCCAGCCAAGAGCACCGGCCTTCTCCCGTTTAACGTAGCGGATTAGCTATTCGGGTAGGCAACCCCAATGGCTTGGCCCTGGTTATAGTGAACATTGGGTTGCGCCGTGAGGTTGATATTGCAGGCCGCTTCGAACAGAACAATGTGATCCGAGCCGCCGAACTGGAAGTAGGAGAATTCCTCGCCCTTATGCAGGGTTTTGCCCACTTCGGCGGTCATCACGACCGAGGAAACCTGCGCCATCCCAATCGGCAACACCGCGACGAGGCCGATGGGGCTATCGAGCACGATCAACCCGCGCGCCTGTGCGAATTGGTAGCCGGTGCCATCTTGAACGTGTAGACGATGAATACGATGGCTACTCGCCTCACCCTCTTCGTCAGGCGTAGCGACAACATCCATATAAACACGCCCCAAGATTACACGAGACTCAAGAACCACTCCAGAAACAGGAGTATGAAGTCGATGATAATCATAAGTATTCAAAAATGAGTGAATAAATTTACCGCCAGAAAAACGATTCCGATAAGGACTTTCTTTCAAAAGTTCATCAATCGACCAATCTAATGATTTAACATGCACTGTTGAATTACTATCGATATCCCAGACGCCAACTAAGGTTGAATCCGCCGCTGACACAATGACAGAATCATCGTTAAGATTATCGATTGGCCTTGCTCCGGGCTTGATATGACGCGCGAATAACTGATTAAAAGTTTTATAACCACTCGGAGGCGGCATATAATCATTCATCTTGAATTTCGGTGACTTAAGAAAAGACTCCAATGAACCTTCATTTACTGAAGCTTCCGAGTCCATATATAATCCCATTTCATGAGCGAACGCCACCATCCAGGCGGAGAGGGGTGTTGAGTTTTTTGATGATTCTTGGGGTAAAATTGTATTTTGTAATGATTTTAAAGATTTTTGATTCAGAATAAAATAAAACTCACTTACGCGCTTATATATTTCATCCCCGACATAAGTTTCTCTCGGTGTCCATCTTAAAAGAGAATCAAGCCATTCAAAATATGATTCTAGATCTGACACATCTCTAAGCTCAGCAATATTATATTCACGAACATCCTTTAATGCGGCCTCAAAAAGTCTCGTCCAATTATTTTCCTCAATAAGGTCAGAAAGCTGCCTAACTACCGAATTTTTTATTCTATATGACGCCTCGACAAACATGAGACAACCTTTGAGAGAATTTTAGACAGCCGCTAGATATCTTGAGTTTCAAGATATGTCAATTAACACTTTATTAAACAAATATGTTCGGAAAATTACTCGCTCAGGGCCTCCGCTTGGAGGCGGCTGGATAGGGTGATCGTTATTTGAAATTATAATTACGCTCTAGATGGTTCCCCATCGTAGAGCGTCTGGGCGCATGCCGTA
>NZ_LAJY01000899.1 GCF_000963705.1 Elstera litoralis
GCGCGGGAACGCTGGTCTTCTCGTGCATCGATTGGTCAGGCAGCGGGCCGAAGTCAGACCGCAGCGCCGCAATCATCCAACCCGAGAGGTAGAGATAACGGCCTTGGGTGGAGCCGAAGTGCTTTTTAATGGCAATCAGCTTTTGTTGACCAATGAAGCCATGCCAACAACCGAGCGACTGCGTGTAATGTGCCGCGTCACGATCAAATGCAGCCATGTCCTGCCGCATAATTTTGGCAGTATAGCGGGCAATATCAAGCCCTGTTCGGAATTGATTCTGGAGGCGCATCCGCGCAACCGCTTCGGCCTCCACGCCATTCCAGGTGTCATTTGCTTGGATTGCTTTTTCAGCACCTTCAAGGGCAGCACGGTAAGACATTGTTTTTCTCCGCAGTGAGGGTCTTCAGATATCCAGAAGGTTACAGGCCGAAATGATGCACTGCGAGAGGAATTTGTGTTTTTTGTATATATATTTACAAAAAATAACTGTTTGTTTGAAAACATTTTTCAAAAAACAAAATGCCTATGCTCATCGAGGCTACCGCCAACAAATTAGAAGGGGGATTCCCATCCACCCGAGCCTTCCCGCGCGTATCCTGTGGAAGATGCGGTTCAAGCCGCGAGAACTGTTCTGCCGTCAACCAGAATTATGTATCGCTCATTCAAAGCCCCCCTCAAAAAGCTTTGAATCATGAGTGCTCTGGCATGAAAAGAGGCTTTATAGGTCTGGAGCCTAGCAGATAAAGTGTAACCTGCCGCGCTCCGTTGGAGCGCGGCAGGCTATTATCAAAGCACCAAGCCATCTGTTCTATTCAGTTCTTTGTTAAGAGCTTTCGACAATGCGAAGGCGCGAGCGTCACCGCCTTTTTGATCTCGAACCATATCGCCCCATTCTGCCATCGGGTGACGTCGTAACGTTGGGACGAGTTCGTCGGAGTCGAACCCCTCCGGAGGATTGGCGAAAATACGCACCAGCGCGCCGAAGATCGAAGCACCGTACATAAGTGGCTCTTCTTTATATGCTTCAGCCATGCAGGTTAGAGCAGCTGAAACAACCGCGTCACCATGCCTGCGAAGTGCAGTAGCAATCGAAGATGTAAAGGTAACCTCCCCTGGCTTCCATGCGGTTGATGAAGTGCTTCGGGCAATGGTTAGGCCAGCCTCGGATACAAGCCGCCGAATATCCAGAGCATCCTCGTCTCCGGCAGCAAGAGCAGCGTGAAAATCATCCATGCGGTTCATCGCCTTACGCGCTCTGTTCGCAACAATAAACATACGAAGCTTCG
>NZ_LAJY01000009.1 GCF_000963705.1 Elstera litoralis
TGAACGAAGCGTAGCAGATAGCCGTCTGGGTCTTGTACGAGCAACTCCATTTGCCCGTGCTCAATGTCGTTTTCGCGGTACCAGGCGGTTTGTGCTTCCTGAAACAGCGGAACCTGAGACGTTGATAAACGCGCCGTGAGGATGGTTAAGTCCTCCACTTCGATTTGAAGATTGATACCGCGACCAAAAGGCTTTTCGAGCAGGGCGGTGCGCCAAGCGTTTTCTTGCTGTTCCAGCATGATCTGCGCCCCATCCCAGTCGAGATAGGCGAACCCGTCTTCGGGGCGGGAGAATCGGCAGGTGAAGCCAAGTGTATCGCAATAGAAAGTCAGACTGGCCGTAAGGTCCGAGCAGGCGAGTTCGGGAACCAATTTGGCCCAGGTTTCGACGGTCATGACTCAATACCCCCGCGCCGGGTCCACGGCCCCCACCATCGGCTCGCCGCGTTCGAGGGCGTCGATATTGACCGCAATCTGGGCAATGGCCGAACCCGGCAGCGTCGCCGCCGAGGCGTGCGGCGTGACGATCACGCGCGGGTGGTGCCAGAAGGGATGATCGGGCGGCAGCGGTTCCTGATGGAACACGTCCAGCAGGGCAAAGCGCAGCGCGCCGGAGTTTAGCCGCTCCAGTAGGGCGGCTTCATCGACCAGCGCGCCGCGCGCGAGATTGATGAGGCTCGCGCCCTCGGGCAGCAGCGCCAAGCGGTCCGCCGACAGCAGGTCGCGCGTTTCCTCAGTTAAGGGCAGCAGCACGATCAGCACGTCGCAGGCGCCTAGGAAGGCGGGGAGGCTGTCCAACCCCGCAAAGGTTTGCACCCCCTCGACGCTCCGAAAACTGCGGGTCCAGCCCGATAGCGGAAACCCAAAGGGCCGTAATCTTTCGATCACACCCAGGCCGAGCGCGCCGAGGCCGAGAAGGCCGATGCGGGTTTCGGCGGGGTCGCAAATGCCAGGATCGGCCCATTCGGCGCGCTTCTGCTGGTCGGCCATTCGGTCGAAGCGGCGATGGACGTGCAGAACCCCATAGAGCGCATATTCAGCCATTTGCGCCGCCATGCCGCCATCGACGATCCGCACGATTGGCACATCTTTGGGGAGGCCGGGATGGGTCAGCAGCGCATCCACGCCCGCGCCGAGGTTGAAGATCGCGCGCAATTCCGTGAGCCCGTCAAAGAAATCCGCCGGGGGTCGCCAGACTAACGCGTAAGGGATTTGCGCCAAGATCGCGGCGTCCGTTTGGCCCCACAGGTGAACCCGCCGCTGCGGCATATGGGCTTGCAGCGCTTTTAACCAGGGGGCGGGGTCGCCGGGGGTTGTGAGCAGCAGGGTCAAATCCCTATCTCCTGAGCGCGTTACGGGGCTTGCATCCAAACCCGATAGAAGAGGATTGGCAAGCCGCCCCGTTTGCGCTACGTATTACGCCTGTGAATCCGAAGTCTTAGCGATTTTAGCTAAAACCTTGAAGTGAGACTGATTATGGTTCCGACACCGAGTGGGATTGATGCGTTGGCAGAGCGTCTTGTCGAGCTGGCATCGCCGCCGCGCGAAGATGAGTATCGCTATTGGCGGATCAGCCTCGGCACGGGCTGGGGATTACCATCGGGCTCGGTATTGCCCTCGGTCTGCTGATGCCGCTGGCGCTGGGCAAGGCTGCACGCGCCGATACGAATTTGACCCTGCTGTTCAGCGGCGATGTTGCCTCGCGCATGGAGCCGTCGAAGGCCGATGGCACCACCTGCACATTGGAAGAGCGTACCACCGATGCCTGCCTGGGCGGGCTGGCGCGGCTCGCCGGGCAAGCCAATCTGGAGCGGGCGCGGGCCGGAACCGTGTTGTTGCTGAATGCGGGCGGCCAGTTCGGTGGCACCGCCTTTTGGAACCAGCATAAGCAGGATGTGCTGGCCGACCTGATGAACCGCGCGCGTTTCGATGCGATGGCGGCGGGCGCGGCAGAATTCTCCGAAGGCTCGGAAGTCTTGGGAAAATTCATCCGCACGGCGCAGTTCCCGATTTTGGGCGCGAATATCAGCACCGACCGCGACCCTTATTTGAAGGATCAGATCTACCCGATGCTCTCGACCGACCGGGGCGCGCACCGCCTGGGCCTGCTCGGCATCGCCGATTTGAATGCCACCCAGAAAGCCAAGAGCAGTTCGGGCGTGCTCGTCTCGCCGATTGAGGCGAAAGCGCCGTTCTGGCTGAAGCAATTGGGCTTCATGGGGACGAAAACCGTCGTCGCCGTCTCCTCGGCGGGCGTCGAAAAAGATAAGGATATCGCCGCCCGTATTGCTGGAATCGATGTGATTATCGGGGTTTCAGGCAAGGGGGCACAGGCTGGGGCACCGCCCGCCGGGGCGCCGCAGGTGGTGACCGGCCCGGCGGGCAAGCCCGTGCTGCTGGTACAAGGCGCGTCCTTCGGCCATTACCTCGGCAAGCTGTCGGTGGTTTTCGATAAAGACGGCCACCCGAAGAGCTGGAAGGGCGACCAGATTCGCCTCGACCGCACCGTGCCGGAAGATCCCGATATCCACGCCCAGGTGGAAGCCTATGCCGCCGCCTTGGGCGAGCGTCGCACACAAGTCAGCCAACTGGCTCAGTAAAGCCCAACGGAAAGCCCGAACCGCGTGCCGCCCTCCGCTGCCTATCGCCCCAGCCGGTCTCACGCTGCGCTGGGGGAGGCTTTTTATGACCCCGTTCCAGCGGCGGTCTTCCCGAAGCATATTTTGCGCTGGCGCAATCAACGCGCGGCGGAAACGGTCGGGCTTGGCGGGCTGACCGATGCGGAATGGACCCAGCATTTCGGGCAGTTCGCGCCGCTGCCAGGGAGCTTCGAAGCCTCGCTAGCCCTGCGCTATCACGGCCATCAGTTCCGCCATTACAACCCCGATTTGGGCGATGGGCGCGGCTTTCTGTTCGCCCAACTTTATGATGCCGAGGGCCGCTTGCTCGACCTTGGCACCAAGGGCAGTGGCCGCACGCCTTATTCGCGCGCGGGCGATGGGCGGCTGACGCTCAAAGGCGGTGTGCGCGAGATTCTGGCGACGGAATTGCTGGAAGCGCGCGGGGTAAACACGTCCAAAAGCTTCAGCCTGATCGAAACCGGCGAGGCCCTGCACCGGGGCGACGAGCCGAGCCCGACGCGATCCTCGGTCCTCGTCCGCCTGAGCCATTCCCACATCCGCATCGGCACGTTTCAGCGCTTGGCCTACTTGGGGCAGACCGAGGCCATCGGGCGCTTGATCGAGTATGCGCTTGCGACCTATTGGCCGCAGGTGGCCCCCGGCCCGGTGCCCGCGCTCACGCTTCTGGCCGAAGTCATGGCCGGGGTCGCCAAGATGGGCGCGCAGTGGATGGCGGCGGGCTTTGTTCACGGCGTGCTCAATACCGATAATATCAATATCACCGGCGAGAGTTTCGATTACGGCCCGTGGCGGTTTTTGAAAACCTACGATCCGCGTTTTACGGCGGCTTATTTCGATGAAAGCGGCCTCTACGCCTATGGTCGCCAGCCCAGCACTTTGCTGTGGAACCTGGAACGCCTCGCCGAATGCCTGATGGATTTCGCCCCGGAAGCCGATTTGGTGGCGCAGTTGGAGCGGTTCCAGGATCTCTTTCGCCCGGCCTTACGCGCCGCCTGGTTCAAACGGTTGGGCCTGCTGCCGGGTGATCTCGACGCCGATCTCGCCTTTCTTTCGAGCCTCTATCAGTTTTTGCTCGATAGCGGCGCGGGCTTCGAGCAAACAATCTTCGATTGGGTGGGGGGCGATGCGTCCCGCGCGGCGGCCAGCCCGCAGCGCGCGCTCTATGAACGGCCCGACTTCGCCCCGATACGGCTCGGTCTCGAAACGTGCGCCGATCCCGCAGCAGTGTTGCCCCTCGGTGACGGGCCGGTCGATCTGCCGATTGAGGACGTAGAAGCCTTGTGGGCTCCCATCGCCGCATTCGACGATTGGTCGGCGTTTGAGGCTAAGATTGCGGCGATTCGCGCGTTAGCCTAACGGCGGCAGCCGCCTCGGCACCGGCGATGCTTTGATGATGGCGCTATTGGTTTCAGCGCGCTCGCTGAAGCTCTCCAGAATGTGATCCAAGTCTTCGATGTCGCGCAGCACGATGCGGACGATGAAACAATCGTCGCCGGTCACCTTATCGCACTCGATCACGGCAGGCTCGTCTTCGAGCAAGCGCTGGACCCAGTGCAACTGCCCCGGCAAGGGTTTGACGCGCACGATGGCCTGAAGGCGATACCCCAGGGCTTTGAGGTCGAGATCGACCGTATAGCCCCGCAGCAAACCGCTGCTCTCCAGCCGCCGCAACCGTTCGGAGACGGACGGGGCCGAGAGGCCGACCGACTGCGCCAGAGCACTCACCGGCTGACGGGCATTCTCGGCAAGCGCCCGGATCAGCGCGGTATCGACCGCATCAAGCGCGCTTGATAGAGGCGAAGGCAATTTCATCATTTTTCCTTCGATAAAAAGGTAATAGTCGAATTTATCCTTTTTCATTCCATAGAAGCCAGTCCTTCTGCTTGGCATTCTAGAGGCATCGCTTTTGCCCTAAGGAGGGAATGATGATGCAGGAGATCGACCGGCGCGGCGTAACCGAAATGGTTGCCGCGATGCTCATTTCGGGAACGATTGGATGGCTGGTGCTCGTTTCCGGGCAAGACCCGGTGACAGTGGTGTTTTTTCGCTGCTTGATCGGTGCGCTCGTCTTAAGCTTGCTGGCGCGCCGTCTGCCGCCGACGCTCTGGACCCAGCGGACGCTGATTCTGGCGATGATCGGGGGGCTTGCGCTGGTCGGCAATTGGCTGCTGCTCTTTGCCTCCTTCAGTCGGGCTTCGATTTCGATGGCGACCGCCGCCTATAATGTGCAGCCGTTCATTTTGGTGGCGCTCGCGGCGCTGGTACGGCGGGAGGCTTTGCCGCTGTGGAAGTTCGTCTGGCTGTCGGTCGCCTTCGGCGGGTTGCTGTTGGTGGTGCAGGTGGAGCCGGACGTGTTGCTGGAGCCGGGGGCCTATCTTACCGGCATCGCTTTGGCGCTTGGCGCGGCGTTTCTCTATGCCGTCTTCAGTCTGATTACCAAGCAACTCACGGGGATCGCGCCGCAGCGACTCGCCCGGTTGCAACTGGTGATCGGCACGGTGATTTTGGCACCGATGCTCTCTTGGCACAGCTTGCCGACCGCGCCGCAAACCTGGGGGGTTCTGATCGTCCTTGGCGTGGTTCATACCGGGTTGATGTACGCGCTGCTCTATAGTGCGCTGCAACGGCTGCCGACCAGCCTGACCGCTGCGCTCTCCTTCATCTATCCAATTGCCGCCATTCTGGTCGATTATTGGGCTTTCGGGCAAAAGTTGCACCCAAGCCAACTCATCGGCGGCGCGCTGATTCTGACGGCGGTGGCGGGCGTATCCTTCGGGTGGTCTTTTAAGAAGCGACTCCCTCTTGAGGCGTGAGCGGAGTTTGCTACACTCCTTGGCATGAAACCCGCGACAGCCCCCACGGCCCTGCGCGTCCAAGCGTTGCTCGGCCCCGATTTCACCGTTTATGAGTTCGATCGGCCGACGCGCACGGCCCAAGAAGCGGCCGACGCTTTGGGCTGTGCGGTGGCGGCGATTGCCAAATCGGTGATTTTCAATGCCCCCGACTCGGACCGCTCGGTGCTGGTCGTCACCTCCGGCAGCAACCGTGTCGATGAAGCGAAGGTGGAAGCCGTCATTGGTGAACGCCTGGTCCGCGCCGATGCCGCCTTCGTGCGCGAGCGCACCGGCTATGCCATCGGCGGCGTTTCCCCGGTCGGCCACGCCGTGCCGGGGATTGTGCTGATCGATCAAGATTTAATGGATCTGCCCGAGTTCTGGGCGGCAGCGGGCACGCCGACCAGCATTTTCCGCCTGACGCCGGACGATCTGGTGCGATTGACCGGCGGGCAGGTGGCGGAGGTTAAGCTTTAGGGGCAGGGGTACGGGTGAACCTGATGGGCTTCCTCGATTTCGGCCAGAACCTCGGCACTTAACGTTACCTCCGCACTGCGGATATTGGCGTCCAACTGTTCAAGATTGGTCGCGCCGATGATATTGCTGGTCACGAACGGGCGGTTGTTCACATAGGCCAACGCCATTTGCGCCGGGTCGAGCCCATGACGGCGCGCGATCTCCACATAGAGTTTCGCGGCGGGTTCGGCCTGCGGGGTGAAATAGCGGGTGAAGCGGTCGAACAGCGTCAGCCGTGCGCCTGCGGGGCGCGCCCCGTCGAAATATTTCCCCATCAGCACGCCCATCGCGAGCGGTGAATAGGCGAGCAAGCCGACCTCTTCCCGAAGGGCCATTTCCGCCAAGCCGACTTCGAAGGAGCGGTTCAGCAGACTATAGGGGTTCTGAATCGAGACCACGCGGGGCAGATTAAGGTTTTCTGCCGCGCGCAGAAACTCCATCACGCCCCAGGGGGTTTCGTTGGACAGCCCGAGCGCGCGCACCTTGCCCGCTTTCACCAGATCGGCGAGGGCGGCCAGGGTTTCTTCGATCGGCACGGCATCGGGCGATTCGGTATGCACATAGCCCAATTGGCCGAACATATTCGTCGCCCGGTCGGGCCAATGGATTTGATAGAGATCGACGTAATCGGTTTGCAGGCGCGTGAGGCTATCGTTAATCGCAGCTTCGATATTGGCGCGGTCGAGCTTGCGGCCCTCACCGCGCACGTGCGGCATACCGCGCCCGCCACCCGCGACCTTGGTCGCCAAGATGATTTTAGCGCGCAGGCTGGGGCGTTTCGCCAGCCACGTGCCGATATAGGCTTCGGTCCGCCCTTGGGTTTCGGGGCGCGGCGGCACCGGGTACATTTCCGCCGTATCGATGAAGTTCACGCCCCGGTCGAGCGCGAAATCGAGCTGGGCATGGGCCTCGGCTTCGGTGTTCTGTTCACCCCAGGTCATCGTGCCAAGGCAAATTAGGCTCACCTGCATATCGGTGCGCCCTAAGCGTCGCAGTTCCATAAATGCCTCGTTGCTAAATCGAAATAATCAGGATTGGGCCAAAAGGCTCAAAACGGCGGGTAAAATACGGTCGATAACAGTGTTTACGCCCGCTTCATTCGGGTGAATCCCGTCCGCTTGGTTAAGCTGAGGATTGGCGGCCACCCCGTCAAGAAAGAATGGATAAAAAGCGACCTTGTGCCGCTCCGCTAGCCGCGCGAACACCCCATCGAAGGCCTGCGTATAGGCGCTGCCGAAGTTGGGCGGCGCGCGCATCCCAGCGAGCAGCACTTTGACGTTTGCTGCCTTTAGCTTCAGCAGAATGCCATCGAGATTGGCTTCCATCTGCTTAGGGTCCAGCCCGCGCAGCCCATCATTGCCGCCGAATTCAACAATGGCATGGGTGGGTTTGTCGGCCAGCATCCAATCGAGCCGCGCCAAACCGCCCGCGCTGGTATCGCCCGAAACGCCCCCGTTGAGAACGGTCACAGGCAGGCCTTTGGCCTGTAAGGCCGCTTCCAGCTTCGCCGTAAACCCGGCGCGGGCGGCAGCCCATAGCCTGCCGTGAGGCTATCGCCAAAGGCCAGTAGGCGGATGGGTTGGGTTTGGGCCTGGGCCAGCGGGGCTTCCAAAAACCGAAAGGCAGGCGAGCATTGTTAAGAAACCGCGCCGCCCCTGTTGCGTGGCCTCGGTTTTGCCCCATTTGTAAGGCTCGTTACTGGTTTTCATCTCTGGCCCTAGAGTGTGCTCGCCCATGATTCAACTCCGCAATGTTCAGGTGAAGCTGGCGAGTGCTGCCGGTGAGGTCAATATCCTGCGCGGGGTCGATCTCGCGATTGCACCGGGGGAGAGCGTCGGCATTGTCGGCCCCTCCGGCGCGGGCAAGTCCACGCTGATGATGGTCGTCGGCGGCTTGGAGCGGGCGAGCGGCGGTGAAACGGTGGTTGCGGGCGTGGAGTTAGGCGGGCTCAGCGAGGATGATCTCGCCCTGTGGCGGCGCGAAACGGTGGGCATCGTCTTCCAAGCCTTCCGCTTAATCCCGACGATGAACGCGCTCGAAAATGTCGCCGTACCGCTGGAGCTTGCGGGCAAGTCGAACGCCTTCGCCCGCGCGCGGGAAGCCTTAGAGCAAGTCGGTCTCGGCCACCGGCTCACCCATTACCCCGATCAACTCTCGGGGGGCGAGCAACAGCGGGTGGCGCTGGCGCGGGCTTTCGTTATTCAGCCGAAACTGCTGATCGCCGACGAGCCGACCGGCAATCTCGACGGCACTACCGGCACGGCGATTATGGACCTGCTGTTCAGCCTGCGCGACCGTTTCGGCACGACGCTGCTGCTCGTCACTCACGATGTCGGCCTCGCCCAGCGCTGCGACCGTATTGTGCGGGTGAAAGACGGTCAGATCGATCTTGGGGAGGCCGCATGAGCCCCGCTCTCACCTTCGCCCTGCGCGAGTTGCGCGGGGGCGTTGCCGGTTTTCGGATTTTCCTCGCCTGCCTGACACTCGGCGTCGCGGTGATTGCCGCCGTCGGCAGCCTGTCGGCGGCGATTGTGGCGGGGTTGGAGCGCGATGCGCGCAGTCTGCTCGGCGGCGATGTGACGCTGCGGCAGGTGCATCGCCCGATCAGCGACGATCAACGGGCTTGGCTTCAGGGCCAGAGCCTGCGGATGACCGACACCCTCGAAATGCGTGCGATGGCGGTGCGGCCCGATGGCGCGCGGCGCTCGCTGGCGCAGTTGAAGGCCGTGGATGAGGGGTATCCCCTGCTGGGGGCGGTGGAAACCAACCCCAAAACCCCACTCCCGGCACTTCTGGCGGCGCAGGATGGTGTGCCGGGTGCGGTGGTGGAAGAGGTGCTGCTCAGCCGCCTCGGCCTCCAGATCGGCGATCTGCTCCAGATCGGCGAAGGGAAATTCCGCATTGCCGGGGCGCTGCTGAAGGAGCCGGACCGTTCGGCGGGTCCCCTCGATATCGGCCCGCGCGTGCTGATTGCCAATGCCGCGATGCCGCAAACGCAATTGTTGCAACCGGGCAGCCTTGCCGAATTCCATTACAAGCTTTTGCTGAAGCCGGGGATAAGCGCCGCCAGTTTCCGCGCGGCGCTGACGGAGAAATTTCCCGGCGAAGGCTGGCGCGTGCGCGACCCCTCGCAGGCCTCGCCGCAGGTGGAACGCTTCGTCGAGCGGCTGGCGCTGTTTCTCACCCTCGTTGGGCTCACGGCGCTGCTGGTCGGCGGTGTTGGCGTTGGCAATGCCGTGCGCGCCTATCTCGACGGTAAAAGCGTGACGATTGCGACGCTGAAAGCCGTGGGAGCCCCCTCCGGTTTTATCTTCCGGCTCTATCTGATGCTGATTGCCGTGATGGCGGGCGGCGGCACGCTGGTCGGTCTTCTCATCGGGGCGGGCGCGCCCTGGCTCGCGGCGGGCGTGATTGGCGAAATTCTGCCGGTGCCGCTGGCGGTGGGGCTCTACCCGCTGCCGCTGACCCTGGCGGCGGTGTTCGGCCTGTTGACGGCGCTGACCTTCAGCCTGTGGCCGCTCGGGCGGGCGCAGCGCGTGTCGGCAGCGAGCCTGTTCCGCGATGCCGGATCGTCGCGCGGGCAAGCGCCGGGAAAGTGGATTCTGGGCGCGATGCTGCTGTCGGCGGTCCTGCTGGCGGCGCTGGCGATTCTCACGGCGCAGCAACAGCTTCTGGCGACCTGGTTCGTCGGCGGCGCGGTGGCGAGCTTCGGCGTCTTCCGGTTGGCGGCGGACGGGCTGAAGTGGATCGCGCGGCGGCTGGCCTCGGCGCGTTGGGCGGGGGGGCGCAACCCGAAACTGCGCCTCGCGCTCGCCAATATCGACCGGCCCGGCGCGCGACGGGGAGCGTCGTGCTCTCGCTCGGCCTCGGGCTCGCGGTGCTGGTCACGGTCGCCTTGATCGAAGGGAACCTCAATCGGCAGGTGGTGGAGCGGCTGCCCGATCAGGCCCCGGCGTTTTTCTTCATCGATATTCCCTCCACTCAAACCGCGCAGTTCGACGCGCTGGCGCTCAGCATTCCCGGCGCGTCGGAGTTGCAGCGCGTGCCCTCGCTGCGCGGGCGCATTACCGGCATCAACGGCACACCCGTGGAGAAAGCCGTGATCGACCCAGAGGTTTCTTGGGCCGTCGATAGCGACCGGGGGCTGACCTATGCCGCCACGCCGCCCGACGGCAGCCAGATCGTTGCGGGCGACTGGTGGGCCGCCGACTATCGTGGGCCGCTGCTGGTCTCGCTCGATGCGCGGCTGGCGGAGGGTTTCGGCGTTAAGATCGGCGATAGGCTGACGGTGAACGTGCTCGGGCGCAATCTCGACGCGACAATCGCCAATCTGCGGCGAATTCAGTGGGAGAGTTTCAATCTCAACTTCGTGCTGATTTTCTCTCCCGGTCTGCTCGATTCCGCCCCGCACACTCATCTTGCTACCATTCACGTACCGCCGGGGGGCGAGGAGGCGATGTTGCGGCAGGTGGGCGACGCGTTTCCCAGCGTTTCCGCCGTGCGCGTGCGCGAGACCTTGGAAACCGTGACCGGCATTCTTGCGGCCATTGGCGCGGCGGCACGCGCCGTGACTGGCTTGACCTTGGTGGTCGGAACCCTGGTGCTGGCCGGGGCGGTGATCGCCGGGCACCATCGCCGCGTCTATGACGCCATCGTGCTGAAAGTGCTGGGCGCCACTCGGCGCGATTTGCTGGCGGCCTATGCGCTGGAATATGGGGTGCTGGGCCTCGCCACGGCCCTGATCGCTATTGCCATCGGTACGCTGGCGAGCTGGGGCGTGGTGACGTTTCTGATGCGGGCCGACTGGGTGTTTCTGCTGCTCCCCGTGGCGGGGGTCACGCTGCTCAGCCTTGGCATTACCCTGGTGCTGGGGTTTGCCGGAACCTGGATCGCGCTCGGGCAGAAGGCGGCACTGCTGCTGCGGCAGGGCTAGTCAGTATCGTCGGGGATTTGCGCGAGCAAATCCCCCGGCTGGCAGTTCAGCAGCGTGCAGAGCTTATCGAGCGTGCCGAAGCGGATGCCCTTCACATGGCCGTTTTTTCAGCAGAGAAAAATTGGCCTCGGTAATCCCGAGCGCTTCGGCGAGGTCTTTCGACTTCAGCTTTTTTTCGACCATTAGCCGGTCGAGATGAACGCGGATCGCCACGGGTTAGACGATGCCGCGCGCGTCTTCGGCTACGGCGACGATCCGCTGTGCAATCGCCGCCAGCGCGATAACGGCGACGCCGATCAGCGCAAAGCCGAGATCATCCGAACTGAAGGCGAGCGTGGTGGCGCGTTGAACGCTGGGCGTGCCGACCCCGGCCAGATAATCCGTAATCAGCGCCGTCAACGCCATGCCGGCCAGCGGTCGGCTAACGAGGGTCAGCACCAGCGCCCAGCCGATTCGATGAAGGCGCGGCGGCAGGGCGGGCGATAAACCTTCACCCGCCGCCATGAGCCTTGCCAGAACCGCGCCTTCCGCCAGCGCCCATAGAAACGGGGCGGCACTGAGTAGGAGAATCGTAAACAGGCCCCCCCGTCGCCATAGGGGCAGATCGGCCAATGCGGCTTGCACGGCGGGCGTGCTGGGCACGAGCGGCGCGATGTGCGGATGGTTCAGCAGAAAATTCGGCAACTCGAAACTGACCAGGGCGACGATGGCAAAGAGGAAGGCGACGCAGCCCCAGATCACCCAACGCGCGCGGCGGCCGACCCGCGCCATAATTGCAAGGCTATCGTCAATCGCACTCATCGCATCCTCCTGGGTTGAGGTTTCTGTTTAGCAGAATTTTCTTATCGTAAAACAGAAAAATTTACCCCTCTTATCCCGGTTGCGACCTTTGGTGATTTTGTGGGCAATTGACCTTTCCGGCGGGGGCGGCGCATAGTGCAGTTGCGCGGATGGCTGCGCGTCATGCAAAAGCGCGGCCACGCCTTTAAAACCAGGGCTTTGCGCCCCATCTAGCAGGCTTTATGCCGGAAAAACCGTGACGAACCTTTCCCCTCTCGATCTTATGGCGCACACGGCGGCGTCTTCCTCGGTTTCCGATCATGCGGTGGCGCAGCGGGTGTTCGCGCTGGCGGCGGAGGGGTTGCAGACCCTGATCGACGGGCTGAGCGGCCCTTTGGGCGACCGTCTGGTCGCGGCGGTCGATTGCTTGGAGCGGGCCTCGGGCCGGATTATCGTGACCGGCATGGGCAAGAGCGGCCATATCGGGCGAAAGATTGCAGCCACTTTGGCCTCGACTGGCGCGCCGGCGTTTTTCGTCCATCCCGGCGAAGCTAGCCACGGCGATCTTGGCATGATTACCCGCGACGATGTGGTGCTGGCGCTGTCCAACTCCGGCGAAACCCACGAGCTTTTGGATATTCTCGCCTATACGCGCCGGTTTCAGATTCCCCTGGTGGCGATCACTCGGCAGGACGCCAGCACCTTGGGCGAATCCGCCGATGTGGTGCTGCCGCTGCCCAATACGGCGGAAGCCTGCCCGAACGGCCTCGCGCCGACGACCTCCACCACCCTGGCGCTGGCGCTGGGTGATGCGCTGGCGGTGGCGCTGCTGGAGCGGCGGAATTTTTTCGGCCCATGATTTCAAAACTTACCATCCCGGCGGCGCGCTGGGGCGCAAAGTGCAGCGCGTCGCCGATCTGATGCACAGCGGCGAGGCGGTACCCTTGGTCGGGCCGGACACCAGCCTGCGCACGGCGATTCTCGAAATGACCTCCAAACGCTTCGGCTGTACCGGCGTGATCGATGCGGAGGGGCGTTTGCTGGGAATCGTCACCGATGGCGATTTGCGCCGCCATATCGAGACGATCGATGCGCCCGTCGGCGATTTGATGACCCGCAACCCCGTTACCATCCGCCCGCAGGCGTTGGCGGCGGAAGCGGTGGCGATTCTGAACAGCAAGGCCATTACCAGCCTGTTCGTGTTGGAGAATCAAAAGCCAGTGGGGCTTATTCATATTCACGATTGCTTGCGCGCGGGGGTTCATTGATGGCCGCCGCCGTTTCCGTTCGGCGGGTTCAAGCGCGCTCGCGCTGGGTGGCGGCGGCGCGGTTGATGCTGCCCGCCTTGGCGCTGACCTTGCTGGGGGTGCTGCTAGCTTGGCCGAGCCTCTTTCCCGACGAAAAGCGCTTTCGGCTCTCAAAACTCCCCGTTACGCGCGAGGAAGAGGCGACCGTGCGGATGATGAACCCGCGCTTCGTTGGCACCGACGAGCAGCAGCGCCCCTATACGGTGACGGCGACCGAGGCAACCCAGCTCGCTATCCCCGGCGCGGTCACGCGCGATTCGCAGATTCTGTTGACCCGGCCGAAGGCTGATCTGACGGGCGCTAAGGGCGATTGGGTTCAGCTTTCCGCCCACGAGGGCCGTTACGATAAGGAACATGGCTTGCTGACCCTCAGCGGGGCCGTCACTCTGTTTCACGATAGCGGCTATGAAATGCACACCGAACAGTCGCAGGTCGATCTAACCCGCAAGCGCATCGCCGGCATTCTCCCGGTCACGGGCCAGGGGCCGAGCGGCGATTTAAGCGCCGAAGACGGGTTCGAGATTATCGATAAGGGCCAGCGGATTTTTCTGCTGGGCCGCTCGCGGGTTGTACTGCGCGAGGTTGGGGGCGCGTCGTGAGTTTTCTTCCCATCCTGCGGATCGCAAGCCTTGCCGTTCTTCTCGCCTCGCCAGTGCTGGCGCAACTGCCCTTGGGCGGCGGGAGCAGCAACGGCCCCGTCTCCATCGATGCCGAAAAGGGCATCGAATGGCGGCGCGACGAAAAACTCTATATCGCCACGGGTGGGGCGCGGGTTCAGCGCGGCGGCGTAACGCTGACGGCGGAAACCTTACGCGCCTATTACCGCGAGCTGCCCGATGGGCAAACCCAGATCTCCAAAGTCGAGGCTGAAAAAGACGTGGTGATCGTGACAGCGACCGAGCGCGTCGTTGGCGATAAGGGCGTTTACGATCTCGACCGGCAATTGATGGTCTTAACGGGCACGGGCCTGAAGCTCACCACCCAAACCCAAACGATCACGGCGCGCGACAGTCTCGAATATTGGGACGGGCGCAAAGTGGCCGTGGCGCGCGGCAATGCCGTGGCAATAGAAGCCGACCGGCGGGTGAGTGCCGATGTGCTCACGGCCCATTTGGCGACGGACGCCAGCGGCAAAGCCAATCGGATTTCCAAACTCGATGGCTTCGGCAATCTGGCGATTGCGACATCAAAGGAAGCCGCCTCGTCCGAAAAAGGCGTCTACGATATGGATCGCGAGATTGCCACGCTGCTCGGCACGGTCAAAGTGACCCAGGGCAAGAATCAATTGAACGGCGATTATGCCGAAGTGAATTTGAAAACCGGGGTCAGCCGCATTCTGCGCGGTGCCGCTGCTGGGCGCGATGGCGCGCCGGTGCGCGGCTTGCTGGTTCCCAATGCGACGGAAGCCCCCGCCAATCGGGCCGGTGCGGCTGGAAAGGGACCCTGATGGGCCACGAGAGAGAGACGGGTTCCTGGTGGCAGCGCGTTAGCGGGCGCAGTCCAAGCCCGCGCGACGGCGATGCGACCCTGCCCCCGCCGCGCCTCGTGGCAACCGGCGGCACCGGGCTTGCGGTTCATAGTCTCGGCAAGCGCTATAAGAAGCGCCCCGTGGTGCGGGATGTTTCCCTGTCGCTGGCACGGGGGGAAGCCGTCGGGCTGCTCGGGCCGAATGGGGCGGGGAAAACGACCTGCTTCTATATGATTACCGGGCTCATCCGCGCCGATTCGGGCCGGATTACGCTGGATGGGCACGATATCACCAATCTGCCCATGTACCGCCGTGCGCGGTTAGGGATCGGGTATCTGCCGCAGGAAGCCTCGATTTTTCGCGGCATGAGCGTGGAGCAGAATATTCGCGCCGTGCTGGAAGTGGTGGAGCCGGACCGCGATAAGCGTGAATCCATGTTGGATTCGCTGCTGGCGGAATTCTCCATCGATCATCTGCGCCGCACACCCGCCTTGGCCCTGTCCGGCGGCGAGCGTCGGCGCACCGAAATCGCCCGCGCGCTGGCCTCCCAGCCCGATTTCGTGCTGCTCGACGAGCCCCTGGCCGGGATCGATCCGATTGCCGTGAGCGATATTCGCGACTTAGTGAAGCATCTTAAAGATCGCGGGATCGGTGTGCTGATTACCGACCATAACGTGCGCGAAACGCTCGATATCGTCGACCGCGCTTATATTCTGCACGATGGCGTGGTGCTGATGCACGGCACGCCGCGCGAAATTGTGAGCCATCAGGATGTTCGCCGGGTCTATCTCGGCGACAGTTTCAGTCTGTAAAGGGCGCTCCCGCTTCATGGTTCTGGCTCCCCGTCTCGACTTACGGCAATCGCAATCGCTGGTGATGACGCCGCAGTTGCAGCAGGCGATTAAGCTGCTGCAACTGTCGAACATGGAGCTTTCGGCCTTCGTCGATGCCGAGTTGGAACGCAATCCGCTACTGGAGCGCGAGGAGGTGGCGTCCGAACCGCCGCCCGTGGTGGACGTGCCGCGCGATGCCGTGGAGGCCTTGCGCTCGGAACTACCGCTGCCCGATAGCGACTCGCCGCTCGACACATCCTGGGCCGATTCCGACAGCAGCCCTGGCCGCGTCACCGAGACCGACGGCACCGATCTCGGCATGGTCGAAGCCGGGCTGAGCATGAACGGCGGTAGCGGCGGGTCGGGCGGCAGCAGCCGGGGCGATTTCGATGAGGATATGCGCGGGCTGGAGGAAACGCTCACCGAGCGGCCCACGCTGCGCCAGCATCTCATGGAGCAGGTCGGGCTCACCTTCGCCCACAGCACCGATCGGATGATCGCCGCCGCTCTGGTCGAGGCGATTGACGATGCGGGCTATTTATCCGAACCGCTGCTGGGCTTTGCCGATCAGTTCGGCTGCGACGAAGCGCGCATCGAGGCGGTGCTAAAGCAGGTGCAGCGCTTCGACTACGGGTG
>NZ_LAJY01000090.1 GCF_000963705.1 Elstera litoralis
CAAGATGCGCCACCCCCTCAGCGTCGTTGGTTTGCTCACGGCGCATCGTTATCAGGGAATTTTCCACCCGATTCAGCCGAGCTTTTACATCCTGCAAATCGTCCTTGATCGCATCGACCTTGGTATCGAGACGACGTAGATAAACGAGAACAAGATTTTCGGCTTCATCAGACATGGCATCCTCCGCACATCTGTTAAGCATACCTAATTAGGCTCCACCTGCCTACCCCACCAGCGCCTTCGCCAAAATCGGCAGGCTCACGTCCATGCGGTAATCGATGCTCGAATGATTGTCCGGGAACTCTTGATACGCGTGGGGCACGGCATTCGCCGTCAGTAACTGGTGCATCCGCCGCGCGCCATAGACGAGGTTATATTGGTCGAGGTCGCCGCAATCGATGAACAGGCTTTTGAGCGCGCGCAGATTGGCCAAATGTTTTGGCGCGAGGGTGAGCGGATCGCAAGCGAGCCAGTTGGCCCACCGCTCCGGGATAAGCTCGCAGGTATAGGGATCGACCGGCAACCGCAGGCCCCAGGGCGCGGCGGGATCGGGATCGAAGCTGGCGGCCTGGGCCAGCAGCATGATCGTCATCCAATCCTCGTCGCGGGTTTTGAGCGTGGTGTGGAAATGCTCCAAGAACGCCGAAATACTGCCGCCGTATTTGCCCAAAGTGCGCAAGACGGCGGGGAACTCGTGCCGATAGATCAGCTCGAAACCCATATCGCCCGAATGGCAGGCGGCGGCATTCCACACGCTGCCGCCGTGCTTGAGCGCGTGATAGATCGCGCCGTAACCGCCGCTGGATTTGCCGAAAACGCCGCGCTTGCCGGGGCCACCGCAACCGAACTGCTCTTCCAAGAACGGTAGCATTTCGGCGATGAGGAACTGTTCCCACGCGCCCAGGGCCACCGAATCCACATATTGATTGCCGCCGAGCCGCGTGAAGCAATCGGGAAAAGCCACCGCCACCGGCGGCATCGCGCCCGTGTGGATGAGCCGATCCAGGCGTTCGGGCAGGCTTTCGCCGTGGTTCTTCCAATTGGTGTGGGCCGGGCCGCCCGCCGTGAAGCCGACGAGATCGACCAGGAGCGGCAGACCGGCGCCGGTCTGGCCGTGCGGCACATAGAGATCAATCCGCCGCCGGGTCTCCTCCCCCGTGAGCGAGCCCTGAACGGCGCGCGACTCGAGCCAAAGAGCGGTGACAGTACCGATGGGAGCGGAACGATCTTTACGCACGGTAAACACCTCGGAAAGACAATAGAGTGCGCGCAGCCTAACGCGGTGGCACCGGAAGGGCGAGAAGTCTTGACAGGGGAAGTAACTGCGTCCCCTTTATCCGTAATAACGCGCGAAGAACGGGAGACTCTGATGAAGATCGGTATTGTTGGCGGCGGCGGACGCATGGGGCAGATGCTGATCCGGCAAGTTGCCCGCACCGAAGGGGTTTCCTTGGCCGGCGTGACCGACCGCGACGGGGCCGCTGCCGTTGGGCAAGATGCCGGGCTGCTGGCGGGGCTCGGCCCGCTCGGCGTGGCGGTGACGGTCGATACCAACGCGCTCTTCGCCGCCGCAGACGCAGTGATCGATTTCACCTCGCCCGCCGCAACACCCTTGCACGCGGGGCTCGCCGCGCAGCATCAGACCGCCTTGATCCTGGGCACGACCGGGCTTGATGAGGCGGCGGAAGAGGCGCTGGCCGTCGCCGCCCTCTCAGTGCCGATCCTGAAAGCGCCGAACATGAGCCTCGGCGTCGTGCTGCTCACCGAACTCGTGGAGCGGGTCGCGCGCAGTCTCGAAGCCGATTGGGATATCGAGATTGTTGAGATGCACCACCGCCATAAGGTCGATGCGCCCTCCGGCACGGCCCTTGCCCTCGGGGAAGCGGCGGCGCGCGGGCGCGGGCTCGATCTTGCCGATCACGCCATTCGCAGCCGCGACGGCTATACGGGGCCGCGCCCGGTTGGGGATATCGGCTTTGCCACCTTACGCGGCGGCGATGTGATCGGCGACCATACGGTTGTTTTCGCGGGGCAGGGCGAGCGGATCGAGTTGACCCATAAGGCGCAAAGCCGGGATATCTACGCGGTCGGGGCCGTGCGCGCCGCCCAATGGTGCGCCGGGCGCGCGCCGGGGCGCTATTCGATGGTCGATGTTCTGGGATTAGGGCAATAGACATGGAGAACATTGGCCGCGTTCTGCTCGTGACCGACGTTCAGCGCGATTTCTGTAAGGGCGGCGCGCTGGCGGTTCCCGATGGCGATGCCGTAGTTGGGCCGATCAATCGGCTGGCGCAGAATTACGATCTTGTCGTGCTCACACAGGATTGGCACCCGCCCAATCACCAATCTTTCGCCAGCCAGCATCCGGGGCGCGTGCCGTTCGAGGAAGTGGATTTTCGTTATGGCCTACAAACCCTCTGGCCGGACCATTGCGTTCAAGGCACGCCAGGGGCCGAGTTTCACCCCAATCTCTCGATTCCCCACGCGGCTTTGATTCTGCGCAAGGGGTTCCGCGCGGGCGTCGATAGCTACTCGGCTTTCGCCGAAGCCGATGGCACCGTGACCGGCCTGGGTGCCTATCTGCGCGACCGAGAGGTGCGCTTTGTCGATTGCGTCGGCCTTGCGACCGATTTCTGCGTGGCCTGGAGCGCCGAGGACGCCGCGCGCCAGGGTTTCCGCGTGCGCGTCTTCCAAGACGCTTGCCGCGCCATCGACATCAACGGCTCGCTCGCCGCCGCCTGGGCGCGGCTCTCGGCTAGGGGCGTCGCCCTCGTCAAAATGGGTTGACCTCGGATCGGTTGATACGCAAGCCTGACGAATTATTTCATGACACTCAGTTGACAGCGGGCCTCAAGGTTTATAGAAACTCTCCCACGGCGCCCAGATGGCGGAATTGGTAGACGCGCAGGTTTCAGGTACCTGTGCCGCAAGGCGTGGAAGTTCGAGTCTTCTTCTGGGCACCAATCCTCAAAAACCCCGCAGAAATGCGGGGTTTTTTGTGTTTTAGGACGACGCCCCACCATCGGGTTTGCGGTTATCCGAGATTGCGGGTAAACCCGTGTCATGGATCGCCTTACGCCCATGCTTGCAACGCTGATGCGCCTTCTGTGCGCCGTGGCGGTGCTTTGGGGGGGATTTGCGAAATCGCTACCGGCGTTTCAATCGCAAAATCGGGCAGGTGACTTAAGCCTCTATACCTTACCGGACGGCTCACTGCCGCCGCTCTGCCTGCCCGGCGATTCCGATGATGGCACCACCGACAAAACAATGGCCGCGCATCAATGCGACCTTTGTTTGCTCGGCGGCACGGGTTTTTTAACCGGCCCAGGGCACGCCGACCTTGCGGCGATACCGCCCGTCCGACAGATCGCGACGGCGCAGCACCAGCGGCCTGAAGCCTTCTATCGGCAGTTTTTTCCACCGCAAGCCCCGCCCATCGGCCCCCCGGCCATCACGATCGCTTGAGCGGTGCGTCGGTTTTCCGGCGCGCCTAATGCTATCGTGCGCCGGTTGCCTCCCCTTTAAGATGCAGGGGAACCACCGGCGCTAAGCCGGATGGGTTCCCATGCATAGTCTCACGAGTTCCGGGCTCCCCCGTATAGAGCGGCGGGTAATCTGCCGTACGAGCCCCCACCGTAATATCAACGCCGCCCGCCGGGTACGTCTCGCGCCGGGAACGATTCTGCCCGTGCGCCCCGCCGACACAGCCGATGCGTTTCGTATCCTCAGTGGCTGCGTCATGGTCTCGCAGATGCTGGCCGATGGGCGGCGGCAAATTCTCGATATCCTTGGGCCGGGTCGCCTGTTGCACGCCAGCGTCACGGATGTTGCCGATAGCACGGCGGAAACCCTAAGCCCAACCCATCTTGAGCGCCGCAAACTGCTCGATCCGCTCGCCAGTAGCGAGTTGGTGGAGGCAGTCCTTCTAATGTTGCGCCGCGCCCAGCATCACGCGACCTTGCTGGGCCGAAAAACCGCGCTGGAGCGGGTCGCCTATGCCGTGCTCGATCTTGCCGATCAATTCGGCGCGCGGGTGCGGGGCCTCGCCTATGCCGAGGTAATTTTCCGCCTACACCTGACCCGGAACGATCTGGCCGATTGGATGGGGCTGACCGGGGAAACCGTCAGCCGCTGTCTCAATGCGCTGAAACGGCAGGAGATTATCGGCTTCGATACGCCGGAAATCATCCTCATCAAAAACCTGAAAACCCTGGAAGCCGCTGCGGGCGGCGACCGCCCGTCGCTTGTGGCCAGGGGCACGCATCCTGCCACCCACCCCTAGAGAAAGGAAATAGCCGTGACTACCCCCTCCGAAGAACGACGCTTCTATGCAACCGCCTGGCGTTGGCATTTTTATGCCGGGCTCTATGTCGCCCCCTTCCTCATCATGCTCGCCGTAACAGGGCTGCTGATGCTGTGGTCGTCGGTCCTGGTTGGTCGCGACGGCGAAAAACGCTATGCGGTTGCGCCGCAATCAACCAATGTTGCCGTCTCAGCGCAGGCCGCTACTGCCGAAGCCGCCGTTTCGGGCGGTCAGGCGGTTCAGTACATCGCGCCGCGCACAGCGGACCAACCGGCGGTGTTTCGCGTGAATGGTGCAGGCGGCCCGCAAATGGTCGCCGTCGATCCCTATACCGGCGCGATGCTGGGCCACTGGGACCGGCGTTCCGGAGTTTATGACCTCGCCAATAAAATTCACGGAACGCTCTTTCTCGGTGATGTCGGGGATGTGCTGATCGAAGTGGCTGCCGGGTTCGGCATTGTCTTGATCGTTACCGGCGTCTATATGGCTTGGCCGCGCGGCGGGCAGAGTTTCCGGGCGGTTCTGGTGCCCGATCTTGCGGCGCGGGGGGCGCGCTTTTTGGAAATCTTTGCACATCTCCATTGGGGCCTATGCGGCGCTGATCCTCACGATATTCTTGCTCACAGGCCTCACGTGGGCGGGCGTCTGGGGTGAAAGATTCACCCAAGCCTGGAGTACGTTTCCCGCCGAAAAATGGGACAATGTTCCTCTCTCCGACGAAACCCACGCCAGCATGAATCATGGCGGCGTTAAGGAAGTGCCTTGGACGCTGGAGCAAACGCCAATGCCCGCCTCGGGCTCCGCCGCTGGGGCACTCGGGATCGCGCCGGGCACGCCGGTAACGCTCGATAGCGTTGTGGCGTTCGCGCGGGCACAGGGGTTCGACGGGCGCTTCCAACTCGCCTTCCCCAAAGGCGATAAGGGCGTTTGGACGATCTCACGCGATACAATGAGCAATGATAGCGCCGATCCGACCTCGGACCGCACGGTTCATCTCGATCGCTTCACCGGCAAACTGCTGGCGGATATTGATTTCGCCGCCTATGGGCTGGCGGGCAAGGCGATGGCCGTGGGGATTGCCTTTCATGAGGGCGATATGGGCGTTTGGAATATCGCGCTGGTCACGATCTTCTGCCTGTCGATCATTCTGATGTCGGTTAGCGGCATAACAATGTGGTGGCTACGGCGTCCCCAGGGTGCCGGTCGGCTGGTGGCCCCGCGCGCGATGGCCAATATGCCGCTGTGGAAGACCGGCGCGATTGTGATGCTCGCCGCCGGGCTTCTTTTCCCGCTGTCTGGGGCCGTGCTGATGAGCGTATTGGCGCTCGATATGCTGCTGCTGTCGCGGATCAAACCACTGAAAAAAATACTGAGCTAGAGCCGCGCCTCGGTATCCATCGCCGGGGCGGGGCTTCTATCGGCGCGGGAAATCGCGTCTTAGGGCGATATACCGAACCCGGCTTTAGACGGAACGTGACCAGCACAGCAACGCGCCATCCGCCGCATCCTGGCGGGTGGCGCTTTGGTGAAAGCCATTCGCGCGCAGAATTTTCTGCGACGGTTCATTCATCACGGCGGTTTCGGCATAGAGCAGGCGGATTTTAGCATCCGCCTTGGCCTCGCGGACCAGAGCGGCGACGGCCTGGGTGCCAAGCCCCTGCCGACGGCGACGGCCCGCGACGCCATAGCCGATTTCGATGCGGCCTTCGGAGTCCGGGGGCAGCTTATAGCCGATCAGCCGATAATCTCGCGGCCCCGCACCATCAGCCACGCGCCGGGGGGATGATGAGTGCGCATATTCAGTGCAATCACCCGGAGACGGCGGAGGATCGATGCGGTTTCAAACGCGCCGGGCGGGAGCGTTAACTGGTCGGGATGGGCTGTGTCCGGGGCGAGCAGCCAGGCAAAATCGGCGTCTGACGCCGGGTGAAGTCGCAGAGTGGTCATGGTTTAAGGAACCCGCCACGTTGCGGCGTTCAGGCGGCCGTCTGGCCCATAGGTGAAAAACGCCCGCCGGTGGCCCTCGCTCGCCAAATAAAGCCAGTCCAGGGCCGTGACGGTTAAGATAATCGGCAGAAAGACTGTGGGATCGGCTTCGGCGGCGAAGGGCGCTGCGGGGGTCGTTTGCGGCGCACTGGGGGCTGCGACAACCGCATAGCATTCCCGGCCCAAGCGCCCGGTTGCAGCCCAGGCTTCGGCGCGTAAAGCGTCGGAGGCCGGGGCGGCGGTGGCGCTCAAGCGCAGTTGGATCTTTTGGGCCGGATCGTACAACAGCGCTTGTACGCGCGGGCACGCCGTGAGTTCCGTCACTTTCGGCGAGCGCGCGTCGGTATGAAAGCGCAGGCGTTTTTCGGCGGCCTCGACCCCGCGCAAAACCACAGTTCGCACCTGCGGTTCAAGGCTGCCCGAGGCATCGTGGCGTAGGCTGGCAAGCTGCATCAGATGAAAGGGACAGGTACGATCTGAGGCCCCGAGAGTCAGCCGTCGCCACGCTTCGGTTTCGGTAAGCATCAGATCATTGTAGAAAGCGGGAATCATGGTATCCGGTGCCTTAAAAAGAGCGGCATCAGCCTGCCCCCAATCGCAGTCTTGCCGCAATCCCGATGTAATCCCCGCAGAGCCTATTTCAACCGGAGAGTTTCTATGCGCCCCTCCTTGCTGCTCGTCCCCGCCCTGGTGCTGAGTTTTCCCGTCTGGGCCGTCGAGCCGCAGGTAACGGCGGTTTTGCTCACCCAAGCGGGCGTCGCCACGGTCGAGCAGGAAGCCAAAGTGAAGGGCGACGATACGCTCGACCTCACGGTGCCCTTCAGCCAGGTCGATGACGTGCTGAAAAGCCTGATCGTGCTCGATCCGGCGGGGGCGGTGCAGCGGGTGACGCTGGCGGGCAGCAGCGACGATAGCGCGCTCGCCGATCTCCCGGTGCCCCCCGAAGCCCTCACCAGCACCTCGGCGCTGCTGCAAGCCCTCGTCGGCCAGTCGATCGAGATTGATAACACCCTGCGCTCGCAGAAGGGCCGCTTGATGGCCGTCGTCGAGCGCGAGGAGGCCCAGGGCAAGGATCGGCCCGAGCCGGTGCGCCGCCTGATTCTCTCACTGCTCACCGAAACCGGACTGACCGAGGCCGTGCTGGAGCCGGGCGCGACCGTTCGCCTCGCCGATAAAGCTCTGCAAGCGCGGCTCGACCGGGCGCTCGCCAGCCTCGCCGAAGGCCGCGACCGCAGCGCACGCACGCTGTCGATTTCCGTTGCGGGCCAAGGCGAGCGGGTGGCGAAACTCGCCTATGTGGTGGCCGCCCCGGTGTGGAAAGCTACCTACCGGCTCGACCTCGCCCCGGATGGTAAAACCGCGCGCCTGCAAGGCTGGGCCGTGCTGGAAAACCGCACGGGGAAGGATTGGAAGAATATCCGCCTCACGCTGTCGTCCGGCCAGCCGGTGACGTTCCGCCAACCGCTCTACGCCTCGACCTGGGTGGATCGCCCGGAGGTGCCGTTGACGGTGGCTAAGGTAAGGCCGTTGGAGGCGGATCAGGGGGCGGTCGAGATGGCGGCAAAAGCGGAACTCCCTCGGCGCGCGGCCCCAATGGCAATTCCGGCCCCTCTCGGCTCGTCGGATACCATCAGCTATAGCTTGTTGGCGAGTCCCTCCCGCCCCGAGGAACAACCCCGCACAATGGCGCAAGTGAGCGCGGCGTCGGTCGATGAAACGCTCACACAAATCAATCTCACGCTCCCACAAACCATTTCCGTTGCGGCGGGGCAGTCGCTTTCGGTTCCGATCGTGGACCGCGTTGTTCCGGCCCAACAGGTTTTGGTCTGGGACGGAAAAGGCAGAGAAGCGGCGTTGCAGGCGGCGGTCGACGTAACCAACGCCAGCGAGAGCAGTCTCCCCCCCGGCGCGGTGGCCTTGTACGAAGGCGCGCGCGGATTTGTCGGCGATGGTCGGCTGGATTTGCTCCCGAAAGGTGAGAGCCGCTTCATCGCCTATGCCCGCGACGCCCAGGCGCGGCTGACGCGCGAAGAGCAAACGACAACCGAGTTTACCGGCTTGACGGTGGCTAACGGGGTTGCCGTTCGCAACGAAACTCTGGAAGTTCGGACCACATACCGCGCCGTTCTGCCGGAAACGGATACCCGCCCGCTCTTGATCGATCATCCGCGCCTTACCGGGGTAACGCTGGTCGCGCCGAAGGAGAATGTTCGGGAGAGTGGGCAAACCTTCCGATTCACGGTGCCAAATGGTGCCGAGCGGCGGTTGGAGGTTGTGACCCAGCGCCAAAGCTCGGCTCAAATCAATCTGCGCTTGGCACAGGTTGATTGGGCCTTATTTCAGGCCCAAGGGACGGGCTTTTCCCCGTCTGTTGTCGCCGCGCTCGACAAACTCGCGCAGTTGAAAGCCGTTGCGGCGAGTCACGAGCAAGATCGCAAAGCGGCAGTACAGACCCGGGCTGCGACGGAGTTGGAGCAAAAGCGCCTGCGGGAAAGCTTGCAAGCCGTTCCGGCGAGTTCCGATCTGGCCCGCCGCTATATGAAAGATCTCGGCGCGGCGGAAGATCTTTTGGTCGAACAGCGCAAGGCGATTGACGCGGCAAGCAAAGCGGCGGACGCCGCCAATAAGAGCCTGAGCGACTTCATTGCAACCCTCACCATACCCTAAGGAAAGCTTCCGCGCCTTTCTGCGCGATGCGGCGCTGGCCGAGGGCTTCGATGCGGTGGGTTTCGCCCCCGCCTCGGTGCCGTCGCGCGCGGCGGACGCCTTGCGGGACTTTCTCGCCGAGGGCCGTCACGGCGATATGGGTTGGATGGAGACCCACGCCGACCGGCGCGAAGATCCGCAAACTCTCTGGCCGGAGGCGCGCTCGGTGCTCGTCGTCGGGCAGAATTATGCGCCGGGGCACGATCCTTTGGCCCTGCTGGACAGGCCTGAGCGCGGCGCGATTTCGGTTTATGCGCGCAATAAGGATTATCACGATCTGATGAAAGCCCGCCTGCGCGCCCTCGCGGGCAAGGCGGTGGCGGAAGCCGCGCGGTTGGGGCTCGGGTGCGACGTGAAACTCTTCGTCGATACCGCCCCGGTGATGGAAAAGCCGCTGGCCGTGCAAGCGGGGCTCGGCTGGCAGGGCAAGCATACGAATATGGTCAGCCGGAGCTTCGGCTCCTGGCTGCTGCTGGGCGAACTCTTCCTCTCGGTCGATCTTGCGCCGGACACCCCCGAGCCCGACCATTGCGGGCGCTGCTCCCGCTGCCTCACCGCCTGCCCAACGGCGGCCTTCCCGGCCCCCTATCAGTTGGACGCGCGCCGCTGTATCGCCTATCTCACCATCGAGCATAAGGCGTCATCCCGGCGGACCTGCGCCCGCTGATGGGCAACCGCATCTACGGCTGCGACGATTGCCTCGCCGTCTGCCCGTGGAACAAATTCGCACAAAAAACGCGGGAGGCGGCCTTCTTCCCCCGTATCGAACTGACCGCGCCGCGCCTCGCCGAATTGGCCGAACTGGACGATGCTGCGTTTCGGGCGCTGTTCGCAGGCTCGCCGATCAAGCGCACGGGCCGGGCGCGTTTTGTGCGCAATGTGCTCATCGCTATCGGCAATAGCGGCTTGTTGGAGCTGGTGCCCGTTGTCGAAGCCCGCCTGACTGACGAGAGCCCGCTGGTGCGCGGCATGGCGGTTTGGGCACTGGGACGGCTCGCGCCGGAACGGCTGGCGGGAGAACTTCCGGCGGATGAGTCGGACGAAACGGTTCGGGCGGAGTGGGAACTTTCTATCAGGGGCTTTGCCCCCGATACCCCCACCAAAGGGCCGTCGCCCTTTGGAAACCTTAGCCCTTCACCCGCATCGGCAACCCCGCCACCATAAACACCACTTCCCCCACCTCTGCCGCAATGCGCTGATGCACGCGCCCGACCGCATCCCGAAACCGGCGCGCGAGGGCATTATCGGGGACGATGCCGAGGCCGACTTCGTTCGAAACGAGGGCCACGGGCACGGGGCAGGCGGCAAGCGCTGCGAGGAGGCTGGGGAGTTCTTCTTCCGGGTTATGCTCGGCCAGAATCAGATTACTGGCCCAGAGGGTGAGGCAGTCCACAAGGATCGGGTGCCCCTCGGCCCCCGCCGCCGCAATTGCGCGCGGCAAATCCATCGGCGCTTCGATCAGCCGCCAGTCCGGCCCGCGTTCGGCGCGGTGCTGAGTGATGCGCGCCTCCATTTCGGCATCGAAGGCTTGCGCGGTGGCGATATAGGTGCGCGAGGAGCCCCAGGCTTCGACGCGCGCCTGCGCATAGGCGCTTTTGCCCGAGCGCGCGCCGCCGAGCACGAACAGGCGCCCAGGGAGACGCGCGCTCGGGTTCATGGCAGCAGCGCGGGAAACGCTGGCGGCGGCGGTTGGGAGCGTCGCCCCGGKTTCCAGTTCCCCATTGGCTTGTGCCAATCTGGCCGCAGGCGGGGCAGACGGGCTCCCAGGTGGGTGCCGGGGTGCCGCAGGCCGTGCAACGCCAGCCGGGGTTCGGCGCAGCGCTTTGGGCGTCGGCCTGGAATTGCAGTGCCTGGGCGTGGTTCTGATGTTCGGCTTCCGCCAGATCGGCCAGCGCCAGAAGCGCGCGCCGTTCGGTGACAGGGGCGGCGCGGGCAAGGTCGAGATGGCGGCGGGCTTCCCCCCATAGGCGCGCGTCGAAGGCGGCCTTGCCCATCGCAAGTTCGGCTTCCGGGTGCTGATGGGCGGCGCGCAGGAGTTTTTCCGCCTGTCGATAGCGCCCGAGCGCGTCGGTGGCGGTCAACAGGAACGGCAGGAAATCCGGATGCGGGAGCGCGCGCCAGTGTTTTTCGGCCCAGGTGCGGGCTTCGTCGGCGCGGCCTTCGGTTTGCAGCAGCCGGGCTTTGGCGAGCAGGGCAGGTGCGAAGCCCTTCTCGGCGCTTAAAGCATCATCGACCGCGACCAGGGCAGCGGCGGGCGCGCCAGCGGCCTCATGAGCCTGGGCCTCGG
>NZ_LAJY01000900.1 GCF_000963705.1 Elstera litoralis
GACGGCTAAAAGACCAAGCCCCAGAAGAGCCATGACACCGACCCCAATGATCGAAGTTTGCGCTAGACCAAGTTGGGTGCTGGCCTCGGCGGCAATTGCGTCGTTTAGCTGCTTTGCCGTGCTCGCGGTGCTTTTACGGAGGGGGGTGAAAATATCCAGCCAGCGGTCATACAAGCGATCCAGCGGTTTTACCTCACGGAGGGCGACCAGTAGATCGGCCTTAAAACTATCGATCGAGTTAACTGCTGCCGATGCTTCTTCACGCAAAGCATCTTTCTCAGTCCCAGCAAAAATAATCTGCAACTTCCCCCAGTCGCTCTTTAAGTCGCCCAGAAGCTTGTCTAATCGGTCAACTGAGCCTGGCGCGGAATAAACCTTGGCCATAACGCCCAGAATTCGGGTGTTGGCGGCTTGCAGCCCCTCTTCAACCCGCACCATCGCCTGACGAGCCGGCAAATCATGCTCGCCCAAAGCGCGCATGTAGGCGATCTCTTTCATGCTATTGTAGAAGCTGAGGCCCGCAATGCTGACGAAAGCCAGTGCGATAATGCTCATTATCATGGGAACAAGCCGCGAAATCCGGCCAGAAATCAGCAAACGTAGCATTGGAGCCTCAAAAAGGAGGGGCTAAAGCAGGGTAAATCTATTGTTCAAGCGGCAATTTTGCTGCGGTCCATTCAGCAAAACCGCCCCGCAGCCAATGGACCTTACCAAACCCAGCCGCTACGGCATCCTTCACAGCCTGAACAGCCGACCAACCGTCGCTCCCATGACCGTGAATGATAATGACCGCCTGCTTATTGGCCCCGAAAACCGCTGGATCGAATTGTTTTGTCTGCTCGTTCTGGAAGCCGGAGAGCGATTTTGCTTTCGGCAGATGGCCTTCGGAAAAAGCGGCTTTGCGGCGCGCATCATAGACCTGAGCCCCCGCATCAATCAGGGTCTTTGCCTCTGCCGCACTAACGGTTTTCGCCCCGTCTAGGGTTGGCGGGGTTTCACCCGTTTGGGCCACAGCCAAGGGCGCGACCATTAGGAATGAGATCATTAAAGCGATAGCACGCAGAAACGGCATGACAAACTCCGATAGTTTCAGATGATATGAATACGATGAGGTGCCGAAATCGGCTCACCGCCAACTCTGTATCACATCGCATATTGATAAAATATAAAGTATTTAACTTCTGTAAGGTTAATGTTGCAATGTGATTTTTCATAACTGAACATGACTGATTTTTGATAAAAAATATAAGTAATTATCAAGAAATTCCTTACCAGAAATCATTCCGAAATAAATTCTGGCAAGCATGTCGCGTGCTCCCCTTATGTTTTCTCATACAAATGAATCAATAAGGGAATCATCGCAACGCGGTATCTACTTACCCACGGATAATT
>NZ_LAJY01000901.1 GCF_000963705.1 Elstera litoralis
TCGGCAGTTCCTATCGGGGCGATGTTTGGATCAATCGGGCACAGACCGATACGGGCTATAGTCCGTTGCTGCTGCTGCATGAAATTGGCCATGCGCTGGGCCTCAAGCATCCCCATGAAAGCCCTGTTTTGGCGGATGCGAAGGACAGTATTCAAACGACGGTTATGTCCTACGACCAGGAATATAATTACGATATTAAGGTGACGGCGACGCGCACGGCGACCGGGGTAAACTGGTCATCCGAATATGTTCGTTTAGAGACGAATGGTCAGGCCCATCTTGGGATATTCGACGTTGCTGCTATTCAGGCGCTCTACGGGGCTAAAACGAACTCGGTAAACGATACGTATCGGTTCTCAACCGACCCTTTTACCAAGATGATTTATGATGGCGGCGGGTCGGATATTATCGATTTGTCCAATCAACTCTATGGCTCGGTGCTGGATCTTACGCCGGGAACGTTCAGTTCGATCGGCAAGCAAACGCTCGCACAGGCGATAGACCGCGAAATCAACGAACTTTCGACCGATGTGCGCGCCTATTACACGCAAGCCAATCTGGTGAAATGGTATACGGACCGCCAAGAGTATCTCTATGTAGGTCAAAATAATCTTAGTATCGCCTATGGAACACTCATCGAATCGGTCGTGGGGTCTACTTCAAGCGATGTTATAACGGGGAATAGTATCGATAATTTTATCCAGGGTGGCCTGGGGAACGATACGATGAACGGCGGTGCCGGAACCGATACGGCGCAATTCTCGGGCGCCTATCGTGACTATCGCTTCACGGTGAGCGGCGGTTCCGTCACTGTTGTTGGCGCGGATGGCACCGATACACTCACCAATTTTGAGAAACTGTCTTTTGGTGATGGTACGGTGGTCAATACATCGGCAGTTGTTTCTACCGCAATCGGCACTCCCGTCTACCGCCTCTACAATACGGCCACCGGCGCGCATTTCTATACGAATAACGCCCAGGAACGGGAGGCGGTTCTGAGCGGGGCCACCAGCTATGTCAACGAAGGCGAAGCCTTCCGCACTGTTGCGAGCGGAACCACAATTTCCGTCTATCGGTTTTACAATACCAGCACGGGGACGCATTTCTACACGGCAAGTTCGAGCGAGCGCGACGCTGTGCAGCAACTCGCCCAGTATAATTACGATGGCGTTGCCTATCAGG
>NZ_LAJY01000902.1 GCF_000963705.1 Elstera litoralis
GCCGCCATAGACGGAGTCATAACCCAGGCTGCCGTGCAACGTGTCGTTGCCCAGCCCCCCAAGGATGGTATCGATCCCGCCATCGCCGGTAATTTCATCGTCGCCAGAACCACCAACGATGGCATCGTCACCGGCACCACCAGCGATAAGATCATTCCCGGCACCACCGTCGATCGAATCATTTCCGGCATCGGCGAACAGATTGTCATTCCCGGCTTCACCGAATAGCGCATCCTCGTCGGCGCCACCACTCAAGTAATCGTCGCCGGCGCCGCCAAACATCGTGTCATTCCCGGCATCGCCAAACATCTGGTCTTTGCCGGTTTCTGAAGAATTACTATCACCTTCGCCGCCGTAGAGAATGTCATTCCCATCGCCGCCCAAGAGATTATCGTCGTTATAACCGCCGATCAGAAGATCATTACCCTCTTCACCGCTGAGCCAATCATCGCCCCAGCCGCCAAACAGAGTGTCGTACCCCCCACGGCCAAGAACGTTATCATTTCCACCTAAGGCATCGATACTATCTCCGCCACCAGTGCCTTCAAGAAAGTCATTACCTTCAGTAGGAACAGCCATCGTCGATCTCCTTCAGATTGAAACAAGACGAAATGAGAACTTTGCGCAAAAATTATTTCTGCGCATTCAAGTAAAATTGGTAAAAGCGCAGCAAGCTATACAGAGGAGAAATTTTCTTCGCAGGGTATGAGACCTCTCCTGAGAAAAATTTTCTCACTTTTATACAGCGGCTCAACCTACCAAGGCACCCATTGATAGGTTTTGTAGACTTACAAGGCCATCTACATAGCGACCAGAAAATAAAACCCTCTCCCGGTCTTTACAGATGACAGAGGCATAAAGTTGACTTCGTAAAAAAATCGCCATGATACTCTCGCATCAAGAGGCCATCCCTTTAGAACCACTCCTCAGGAGTGTCGGCCACAAAATCTCACACCGAGGGTTGTGCAGTCAATTACATAAAAATTAAAAGTTGTGACTATTTTAGGTCGCAGAGCATGCCCCCTCTAGCCTTAAAGAGCAGGGATTTAATTTAAAATTTCTTATATTTTTATATGAGGAAATTTTTACCCGTAGAGAGCGCGCGCACGCGCCTCAAACGCCGATACCATGCGTTTTACCGCTTCGTTGAACAGCGTCTCGATAATCTTTTGCAGCATGCGATTGTGGAACTCGAAATCCACGTAGAAATCCAACTCCGTCTGCCCCGGCGCGTCGGGCACGGCACGAAAAATCCAGTGATTGTT
>NZ_LAJY01000903.1 GCF_000963705.1 Elstera litoralis
AACGACTGAGCCGAATTTGACACGAAGACTTCCCCTTAACCCTACATCTGCAACCCGAGGCGCAGCCCAATGAAGTTCTGATCGAAACTGCGACCGACCAGTTCCGAGTCCTTCGTGCGGTGGGCAAGCTCACCACTCACAAAGACATTCTCGTTGAACGCATAGGTTACACGCCCGCGCATTTCGTACAGAAACGAGTCGCGGTTGATGCCTTTGAAATCATCGTAATAAACGCCCGCAAAGCCGGTCAGCAGAATATTCCGGGCATATTCGTGACGCACCAGCACACTGGCCGACGTCCGCACCATACCGGAGACATTCAACATCGTGGTTTCCTGAACCGAACGCTCAAACGCCGGTACAACCAGCGTCAGGCGGGAGGGCGTCCAGTTAAAGGATGCCTTAAAGGCCAAACCTGCCGGATCTTTGAACCGCTTATCTTTATAGTCCTGAGACAGATAACCGACCAGGAAATCGCCGCGAATGGTTTCGGCCAGATCGACGCCGATACCGCCCTCGACCCGATAACCGGAACTGTCGCGGTTATAACCGCCGCGATCCGATCCCCGATCATAGTCGCGCTGGTTTACCGAGGCTGCGAGAACGGCGGCATAGCCTGGAAAAATTTCATAAGAAGCGCGGCCCGATAGCACATACTGAGTGCGGTCACGGTCGGAGTTATCGATCGTGCCCGTCGTCGTCGGAACATTGTCGTAGGATAGTTTGGTCGCCCCACCGTCGAGCGCGAAGCTATAGCGGCCCTGACGTATCTTACCGCCGATCCGGGCGTCGTTTGTCCAGACTTTCGTCGGCTCTTTTCCCTGCTCGGCTTCATTGGAGCCGCGCTCTTCTGCCAAGGCGGAGAAAATGTAGCTGCCGCTCACTTCAAGGGAGCGGTTGAATTCATACACCCCATCCGTGACCAAGCGACCCTGGACAGTATTGTCATCTTTATATTGTGAATAGCGACTAGCTTCAATATTTGCATTAGTATTCCATGAGTAAGTCGGCTCTCTCAAGCGCAACGTTACCTCTGGCCGAACAATACTAATAAAATCACCCTTCTTATCTTTCTCACTCGCATAAACATTATCATTATAAGTCTGATCGAATTCAATTTTGGGCAAAAGTAAAAACTTGCCGAGCGTAATACCCTTCGGCTGATACCGATCCGCCAATTGCTCGGTATCGTCGTTTTTCCCGCGCATT
>NZ_LAJY01000904.1 GCF_000963705.1 Elstera litoralis
CAACTGAGAGACGGCAGGGCTTTCTAACACTTTCTCGTTGAAAGCCTTGATCTGGTGCCATTCGTCGGATTCTGGCTCGACAACGATGGTGCATCTGGTTTGCCCATTTACATATGCTAGGGGGGAGCCGACATGTTTTCCGACACCAACAAACACGGGCTCTCCTTCATGGAAGAAGGTATCGCAATGAAAGATATTGCCCTGGATGAACTCTTCGAAATTCCAGGAAAGAAGCTCATCACGATGGTCTTCGATAAACGCGAGGAGGGCCGTCTGGTCGCAAATCTTGTAAGTTTCGAGCGCTCCCATACCATCGATCGGTTTTACGATCAGTGGAAAGCCCACATATGCAGCAATTTGAGACATAAGTTTTTTAGGCGAATTCGTGGATGCCAGCATTTCCGCCGTAACAAAACGAGGCACTCTAATACCTGCTTCCATGAGTTTTTTCTTCATGTCTATCTTGTTACGATAGACACTTAAATCAATTTCTGTTGGCCCTGGAATATTAAACTCGCGGCGTATTCTACCGCAGAGAAGTAGTGCATCCTCCTCCCAGCAAATCAGTTTTATTCTGTCGGGAGAGCCCGCTAATGCGACCTCTTCGGCAATTAACTGGGATAAAGTTTGATGATTGAAGGGCTCAAGGCAAGAAACGCGATCCAACCGGGCTGCTGCCTCTACGGGAACTCGATCAAAGAATTCTTGATCAAAGGCCGCAACAAGCCTTGAGGCTGTCTTGTCCCGAGCATAGTCGTATCGCAAACGATCATATCGTAAGCGGTTGATGAATATATAAGTCGAAATCATCTCAACTCCCGATTCTGCGAGATAAAAAGCTTTCATACTTCTGCGTTAGCAAAGACTGCCCCGCAAGGACGGACCAGTTCATCAACTCCTCAGCTGCTGCATTCGTCGCTTGGTCAATTAAGCTTGTTGGGTAGGCACTAATCCTATGGCCTCCAGCGCGCTCATAAGCGTCTATCAGGG
>NZ_LAJY01000905.1 GCF_000963705.1 Elstera litoralis
AAAAGCCGTTGCAGCSGAGAGTCCTAGCTTTGACTGCGGCAAAGCCAGCACCGAGATCGAAAAAGCCATATGCGCTTCGCCAGAGCTTTCAACCGCTGATCGGGTGATGGCGGGAGCCTATGGTGCTGTTCTTGCCCGCGCGTCCAAGGAGGCAAAGGACCTTCTGCGTGCCGATCAGCGCCGTTGGATTGCCCATATAAGCAATATTTGTCAGGCTCGGTGGTCAAAAGACTCATTTGGCGATAACTATCGGGCAGACTGTCTCGCTAAAGCAATGCGGAGTCAGGCTGAATTTTATCAAAAATCAGCACTTATTGCGTTGCCGAACCCTTATGGATATCTTCTAACTCGACAAATCTATCGAAGTTCACCTGTAGAGAAGGAGGAACTGGCCGAATTCTTTCCTGCGGTTCGAATAGAAGAGAACCGATATCATCAGTTTTTATCGCCAAGACTGGCAAAACTGAGTTTTCCCCCGCCGATATCAACCGACGATCAGGGCTATGAGAAGAAAATTTATTTCGATTACAAAATAATCGGAAAACATTTAATATCACTTCATTACACTAAATATGATCATCTTGGAGGTATGTACGCCCTTATCGAGTCAGAATTTTTGACAGTTGACCTCAGAAATGCCCGTAAACTTGCTCCCGAGAACATTTTTTCTCTCTGAGAAACCTTGGAAATTAGCATTTTTCTCGAAAGATTGACGCTCAGATTGAAGAGATCGGAATAGACCCCGGAAGGTTTCCTAACTGGTCCAATGACGCCGTAAGCAACCCGTCAAAATGGGCTCTTTCAGAAGGTTCATTTGGTATTTATATTGAGCAGGCTGATTTTCTTCCATATCACGGAGAGAATATGGTGCTTAAAGTTCCATTCAATGAATTATCACGTTATTTTAAACCTGATTTTAAATTATTGATCCGCCATTAAATTTCGATATAGTTAGAAACAAAATACCTCCCTGTGAGCAATTTTTGTGTGGAGGATATCCAGATGAAACATTGGACATTTAAATTTTTTCT
>NZ_LAJY01000906.1 GCF_000963705.1 Elstera litoralis
CTTTTTGATGCATTAAGCTTGGGAGACGCGAGCGTCGCTCGATCGAAAATGCGCAGAACTGCCAAACCTGTCTGACAGGTTTGTTTAAAGTCGGCGCAACTTTCGGAACAAAGCGAACATCCACATCCTCCCCAGGCGTGGCCGTGACGGGATTTTTCCCGTCGGATTGGTTTCTGGCTTCTGCCACTTATAACCAGTTGGTTACAAGCTAGATCGAGTTTAGGATAACTGTCAAGCAGCCTAGTGTGCGCTTTTGCCCTACTTTTGTGAAACGGATATCGCTTTATGTCTAAAACAACCGCTGCCGTGAAAATCGATGGGATGACGCAAGATTACGCTCTGCGTCTTCCAGAAGAACCCTTGGCACGGGATAAAAATATTCGCGACCCAGAAAGAACCGCCGCAGCAATTCTCGCTGCCGCTATGCGTGAATTTGCTGAAAATGGCTATGGCGGTGCTCGGATTAATGAGATCGCCGCTAGAGCCGACGTGAATAAGCGCATGCTCTACCACTATTATGGGGGTAAAGATGCCCTTTATCTGGCTGTTCTCGAAGCAACCTATGTCGGCATCCGCAGTGCCGAGGTGGATTTGCACTTGACTGACCGCGACCCCGTGGAGGCAATTCGCGAACTCGCCCGCTTTACCTGGCAATATTTCTTAGATCACCCCGAATTTCTGAGCATCGTCAGCACCGAGAACCTACTGAAAGCAAAATTTCTGAAGGAATGTAAGGGCATTACCGAGAAACACTCGCCGCTTATTTCCATTATCGCAGAAATTTTGGAGCGTGGGCACCGGCAAAGCCAGTTCCGCGCCGGGGCCGACCCGGTTCACGTCTATCTCAGCATTGCCGCCCTGGGCTATTATTACCTGTCAAATCACCATACAACTTCGATTATTTTTAGTCGGGAATTTGTAAAATCGGAAGAATTAAAGCGCTGGGGCGAGCATATTGCCGATATGATTGTGTCGTATCTTCGCGTCTAATTAAAATAAAAAATCGCAATCGGCGGCCCTTGACGGGGTTTGTAAACCGTGTCTGATTAGTAACCATCTGGTTATAACGGCGGCCTAAGCAATGAGCCGCCCCTTTCCGATGGGGAAACGACAATGGCGACGA
>NZ_LAJY01000907.1 GCF_000963705.1 Elstera litoralis
AAGTGACGGAAATGGTGCTGGAAAAGGCGAAACGCCTCGTTGAGCATAAGCGCGACGTGGTCATCCTGCTCGATTCGATCACCCGCCTCGCCCGCGCCTACAATACGGTGGTGCCCTCCTCCGGCAAAGTGCTGACCGGCGGTGTGGATGCCAACGCCCTACAACGCCCGAAGCGCTTCTTTGGCGCTGCGCGCAATATCGAAGAAGGCGGCTCGCTGACCATCATCGGTACAGCGCTGATCGATACCGGCAGCCGCATGGACGAAGTGATCTTCGAAGAGTTCAAGGGTACGGGTAACTCCGAAATCATCCTGGAACGCAAACTCTCTGACAAGCGCACCTTCCCGGCCATCGACGTCACCAAGTCAGGCACGCGTAAGGAAGAAATGCTGGTTGAAAAAGGCACGCTCAATAAAATGTGGGTGCTGCGCCGTGTTCTCATGCAAATGGGCACGATGGACGGGATGGAATTCCTCACCGAGAAGCTGAAGCAATCGAAGAGCAATAATGATTTCTTCGAGGCGATGAATACGTAAGCTTCTTTAAATCAAACCTGTAAGAACCCGGCCCTAAAAATGGCCGGGTTTAATTTTAGATCGCGACTATTTGCCTGACGACATTCCGTCGCAGGGATAGGTTGGCGCGAACCGTCCTACCTCCTTAGTGAGATATCAAATCTCATTAAGGAGAAAATCTGTGAAAAGCCTTAGAACAATTCTATTTCGCTATGGAACACCGCTCACCCTTGGGCTGTTTCTCATCTCAACGATCTCGGGACTTGCGCTTTATTTTCACCTTGGGACCAATCTGTTTCGGGAAATGCATGAGATTTTATCTCTCGTCTTATTGGTTCCGGTCATTGTTCACATTTGGCGCAATTGGCCCGGATTTGTGAATTACTTCCGGCGGCGGGCAATGCCGATCAGTCTTGCCGTTTGCTTTCTCGCGGCGGTGCCTTTCGTCTATGCGGGCTTAAGCAAACCCGCGGTGGAAACCCTGCCATT
>NZ_LAJY01000908.1 GCF_000963705.1 Elstera litoralis
CCGGGCTTTATCGGTAGAAAAAAAAGGATCGTGCCGGAAGTATCGGCAATCTCGATGGCGAGGATCTGATCGTCGCTCCGCTCTTCGCGCTCAATGAGCTGCTGAAGATCGCGCAACTCGGCCAGCGACAAGCCCAAATTCATCGCGTTTTCAACATCGCCTTGCAGGCCGTTAACGGTCACGACAAACCTAGACGCAATAACGTTTGTAACGGCTTTCTCAAACTTGAAATAGTTCAACAAAGCCGTCAGAATCAGCGCTGCACCGAACACGAGCTGCAACATTAAAACGATCTTTAGCGACAGCCTTCCGCGCATGATATGCCCCAAACCAATGTACCACGACTTTAAATAGCGACATCGCACAGCCGATGAGGATGCACGTGTTCACCATATCGCGACCTTTATGAATTGAACATTAAAATCGCCCATAAACTTGGCATTTCAGCATTTTTATGGCAAGACAGAACCGCACGCGAATCGGGCAGAGTCTGTAAAGGCGAACCACCTACACCTGTGGGTTAATGAATTCTTTATAGGCAATCTTGCTTGGTTAACGATATAGACTGACGACATCAGGGCAATTCATTCTCCGGCTCCGGTCGATGAGGTGGTAGATAATGACCTTCCGACTGCGGATCTTTTTTCGCCCTTTTGCTCTTCCTGGGTTTGATTTTTATTCTCGTTCTGCAAATCAATCGCAGCTTGGTGGATAAAACATACGACAGGCTGGCAGAAACGCGCTTTCTGTTTGTATCCCAAAGCTTAAAAACAGCCTTGGAATTGAATATCGGTCTCGGCTTCCCCTTAGCGGAACTTCGGGTGAGCCAAGAATTGATCGAACGCGAAAAGGCGGACGACGATCAAAATTCTGGCGATTGAAGTACTGGATGATAGCGGGCGAAGCCTGTTCAGTACCGATCGCGGCACCGTTGG
>NZ_LAJY01000909.1 GCF_000963705.1 Elstera litoralis
GCAGACGCGCATCAACGATACGCTGCGCGCGTCGCTGGCCTTGAGCGGGAAAATTCCGCGCGACCAATAATTAGGCTTGGAAGATAAAAACGGGCAGCCCCCGGCGCTCGCAGTCATCACCACAAGAAAGCTTTCCAACCATCGCACCGCATTTACCACGCGATACCCTGATATATCGCCATAGCTATTTATTGATCGAAAAAATTGTGAGAGAGTTCCTATAAGGCTACCATATGGAGTGTTTAATATGCATATTGGGCATATCACAATAATTCTAATCGCTTTAGGATTTAGTAGTAACGCTATTGCAAGTGCATCAACACCTCAATTCTCTCCGATTGCGGGGCAGAAGTCCAATAGCGCGCTTGGAATTTCGGAGAAAAAATGTTCGGGAAAACATTGATATAATTCCCATTAAATGGAATTGGGAAGACGTATCCCAAAAGGCGGAAACTCCCAGGAGAATTGGCGATTACAAACACGGCCTATTAACGTTGAATGGGCCTCAAAAAAATCTTACAAGCATCAGTTACATAGGAAATATACCGACTAGAGTCGATGGAATGACTGATGACGAATTTAAATACTGGTTTGAAATACATTATTACATTTGCGCTGCGCTTCTGAAAGCAACATACCCAAATTGGGAAAAATCCCGTGATTGGCTGGCCTCAAATTTTACCGAGATCATCGGTGCTGGAAGTAGTGCGAGTTACGCTTCCAATGGCAAGGTAAGTAAGTTGTCGTATCTGAAAAACATTAGAATGATTACACTCAGCATTTCTGCTGACTAAACCTAGAGGGAATATCTATGGTCGGACTAGCTGTCATATTCCGATCAAAATGCCGATACGGGCAGGAACAGCGCTTTATTCCGAACCAATTTCCGCTTTAATGCTCCGACCCTTCCCCATTGAGAGAGAGCCCCATGTCCCGCCCCCGCCTCCACGCCCCCGATC
>NZ_LAJY01000091.1 GCF_000963705.1 Elstera litoralis
CAAAAACCGGCGCTTTATGACAGAGGGGCTGGAATGGTTTGCAAAAATGCCTCCATTGCGCCGTCAATCACCAACGCCGTCAGAATGCCGGAATGAAAGGCCCCCGTATCAATGCCGATCCGGTTAGGTCGCACGTCCGGCATTTCGGTAATCGTATGGCCGTGCACAATTTTACGATCAAAGCGGGTGCGGCTCGATAAAAACGGCTCGCGGATCCACAAAAGATCGTCGGTTTTCTGAGCATCCCAGGCAAGGCCCGGACGAATGCCCGCATGCACGAACCCATAGCCGCCATAGCTCCAGCGGTCGCGCAAACTTGTCAGAAACTGCCGATGGGGTGCGGGTAGCTTCGCCGCTAGTCCTTCCGAAAGCTTCTGCCGCCATAGGGCACCGCCCCCCGGATTGACCCCATAGCTTTTCAGCGTTTCGAGGCCGCCGTAATCAAGCCATTCTGCCCCGGCCTCGGCATCCTCCAGGAAGGCGAGCATGGCATCCTCATGATTGCCGCGCAGGTAGATCCGCTCGGCCCCGCCAATGGGGGCCGGGCCGAGCAAGCGTTCGATAACGCCCGCGCTATCTGGTCCCCGATCCACATAATCGCCGACGTAGACCAGCGTTACCGGTCGATGCCGCGCCCCCATACGGTGCGCAGCATCGGCGGCGATCTGCTCGTGCAGACTATCGAGTTCGCGCGCGCAACCGTGAATATCGCCGATGGCATAGATCAGCGCGCCGCCTTCCTCCAAAAGAGGCAGGCCCTCGTGCGCAACCACACCGAAGCGGCGACCGAGACGGGTGAGAAAACTGCCCCCCAAAACCATCGGTTACTGCCCCTCCCCCTTTTCAAAACTCTGTGGTCGCCATATTCTTAGAAGCACGGGAACGAAGAAACTTCTAGCATCGGGGCACCGCGAAGCGTACCCCAACGGAGATACAAGGTCTTCATCCCTCAGGGTATCGAAATGATGCTGCGAGCAAAAAAAAGGTGACAAGGTATGATTCCCACTCGGACACCGATGCAGTTCCATCGCCGCTTGAAGGCCTTAACGGCCGCCATCGGCCTGAGCCTGCTGACCGCTTGCGGGGGTGGGGCTTCCCTGCCCGGCGGTGAAGCCCCCGCCTCGATCGCCAATCCGGCAGAAAGCTACTTACTGGAGCCGGGTAATCGCATTCGCGTGACCGTCTTCAATCAACTCAATCTCTCGGGCGATTTCCAACTCGATCCCGGCGGATCGATCACCCTGCCGCTCATCGGTTCGGTTCCCGCTGCGGGTGTTACCGCGAGCGGCTTCGGTCAGCGCCTTGAAGAGCGGATGAAGCGCGACGGCTATCTGCTCGATCCGCGCGTCGCCGTCGACGTACTGACGTTCAATCCCTTCTATGTGATGGGTGAAGTGCGCGGCCCAGGCGAATTCCCCTATTCGATGGGCATGACCGTGCTCTCGGCCATCGCCCGGGCGGGCGGGTACGATTATCGCGGTCGCCAGGGCGAGGTGATCCTAGTGCGCAACGTTAGCGGTAAGCAGCAGGAATATCGCGCCAATGAACGCACGCCCATTCTGCCGGGCGATATCATCCGCGTTCTAGAGCGGAACTTTTTAACGTCTGACCGATCCAAAAACGGCACTGGCGGATCAAGGCGTAGCTTGATCCGCCAGATTGGGACGCGACGCTCAGTGACGCTGGCCTGCCGTCGGCCCCATCGCCCCCGCCCGTTCGACGGCAATCATCACCTGCGTTTCGCCCGCCTTTTCGAAGACGAGGGTCATCGGAAACACGGTGCCGAGCTTCAACGGCTGCTTTAGGCCCGTCAGCATTAAATGAAACGCCCCCGCCGGGCTCAGCTCGGCTTTCTGGCCCGCTGGAAGATCCAGCGTTGCGACATGGTGCATTTCCATAACGTCGCCGGATTTAACGTTCATATGCAGCATCACTTCGGTGGCGACGGGGGTGGAAGCCGAGAGCAGCCGGTCGGGGGTCGTGCCCTGATTGGTCAGCACCATATAGGCCGCGCCATTGGGCATTCTCGACGTTGTCGCCCGTGCAAAAGGGTGATCGATCACAATCGATCCGGCCTTGAACTCATGGGCGAAAACCGAAGGGGCCGCCATCAACAGGGCGGCGACGGATAGGGCGCGACAGGCGCGCAGGAAAGCGTAAGACATGATTTTCCTCTCGACACGATAAGGGTTTAGAAAGTTCCTAAACCCCTCCGGGAGGGGCGCGCGGTTGGAGCGGTTGAGGCGGGGCCACCCGAGCCGCCACTACCAGCATCGGCGCCTGCCAAACCAATGGGGTTACAGGCGGCGGCGGGAGAAAAACCGCCGCGACGGGCGGAAGCGCCAGCCCGCGCGCGCCGGTCGGAAGACAGCACAGCCCGCAGGCCGGATCATGTTCCGGTTGATCTGG
>NZ_LAJY01000910.1 GCF_000963705.1 Elstera litoralis
AAATTATAATTTTTTGGTCAAATGATCTCAAAAAGAATGGCATTATACATATCAAAGGAAATTTAAATAAGACCGAAATAGAGTCTTTAAAGAAGGAATGGGAGGAAAATTTCCAACCAATTCGAATTGAAAAAATCAGAAATTCTGTAAAGTCGTAGATAAGGAAACTAAAGATGCATATTCCGTTGTAAACCATTCTGTGCCTGAGACCTCTTTTGGTTTAGTTAATCGAATTATTGCGAGTGTTATGAATGAGCATACAACAGAGATAATTCGCGATTATTTTGAGGCGCATTTTTCGATTAGCTGTGCGATCTTCTCGGAAGCTTTTCCGGATGCCGATCCGATTACGTCTTTTCGCTGGCACAAGGATTATGGTCCAAGTTGCCAGACGCATATAATGGTTTATCTCGATGATGCTGCCGAAACCGGGGGGCGAACAGAATTTGTGAATTACGATGATTCAAAACGTATCGATTCAACTGGGTATGATCCAACTAATCTCGAAAGCAGAATTAAGAACATCGAGAGGATACTAAAAGACGCAGATGTAATAAGCCCTCAACCTGCTGCGGGAGATATTTTAATATTCAACGCCACCGAAATATATCACTGTGGAATTCATCCAAGCCATAAAAGCAGAAAGGTAATGATACTCATCATTCAACCCGATTTCTTACCTTGGGCACAGTCTCCCAATCGAGTTTTATTTCTCAATTACCCTCTAAACAGAGATCTCAGTCGAGAGAATGCTTTTCACCCATATTATAAAGAAGTCGATGCCTAGCAATAGCAGCGCTCAATTCTTGGATTGAGCGCTGCGTTTTATATGCTTGGCGATTAAATACACACAGCCCGAAGCGGCGCGAAGCCATTGAAATTGACCGCCGAATAGGAGGTAGTGTAAGCGCCCGTCGCCAGAATGCTCACCTTGTCGCCGACTTTGAGGTCGACCGGCAGGTGATATTCGGTCTTTTCGTACAGAATATCGGCGCTATCGCAGGTCGGCCCGGCGAGGATCACCGGTGCAGTGTCGCCACCGTCGCTGGGAGTGGTGATATCGTACTTAATCGCTTCATCCATCGTTTCGGCGAGGCCGCCGAACTTGCCGATGTCGAGATAGACCCACCGCTTGTCTTCGGCGTAATCCTTCTTCGAA
>NZ_LAJY01000911.1 GCF_000963705.1 Elstera litoralis
GCGAAGTAATCTAACTCAGGCGATTTCCAGTGACATGAGAGGGTCCAAGGTTGGCCGATAAAAGATATTCTGTCTTCATTAGTTCAACTTTTGAAGACTTGAAGGAAGAGCGGCAAGCGGTACAAGATTCGGTGATCCGTTCTGGAGATTTCCCAGTTCAGATGGAAACGTTCCCGGCAGCGGACGAAGATCAATTTGCATTTATACAATCCTTGATAGATAAATGTGATTATTATGTTTTAATAGTGGCGGGCCGTTATGGCTCCATAGATGATGACGGCATCAGCTACACTGAAAAGGAGTATCGCTATGCCATTACCCGCGATATTCCTGTACTTGCGTTGGTACATGGCGACCGAGGAAGTATCCCAGCAGGCAAAAGTGAAGCGTCCCAAGAAGGTAAAGTGCGGCTTGCGGCTTTTATCTCGGATATTGAAAAAAATAGATTGCGAAAAACTTGGACGTCATGTGAGCAATTGAAGCTAGCTGTTCGTGAGGCGTTGGACCATGCAAAAGCAACTAAGCCTGCTGTAGGTTGGGTTCGAGGAGATACCATTGCAAGTGTTAAAATTCTGGAGGAATTAAACGAGGTTCGTAAAGAAAATGTTAAATATCTTGAAACTATCGGAAGTTTTTTGATATAAATTTATCCCTGCCTCCGATTCCGTCTGCTGATGATGCGATTTGTGTAAATATTATTGGGATATCAAAAAAAATTGACAACAGAATAATGTATGGAAGTAACGCGAAGATTGAAACAACATGGATCTCGATGTTTCCTTTATATTATGAAAATATATCCTATATCATTAATAATTACGATGGCGAGTTTTCATATTCTATTTACCGAGATGACTCTGCTGTACAAATTGGATCTGCTATTGCTGACCAAGTTGCGGTTATTGACGCGTCAGAATGCTTTAAGATTACAAAAGCCATGTTCAACCGCCTTTCAGCATATTACATAGAAGTAGGCTTAATGCTCCCATCAGGTTCTGAGGATGTATTCACGGAAGCCGCAAAAAAATTAGCAAGGCGTCATAGTATTTTGAGTTCTTCAATAAATAATTTTAAAATTGTAGAAGGTGAAGTTGAGGTTGTTTCTGCTGTTAAGCAGGATTTTGGTGCCGATAATGAAATTCCATTTTAGGGATTTTATATATTGTGGGTTCCGCGAGGTGGTCTTTTTTAGGAATTTCCACCGAGGTTTGAAATGGCATCCCTTAGCATCGTCGCCTGTTCGAGCGGCGACATGCTTTCAAAGTTTTCTGATTTTCGCACTCTCTCCTCCCAAAGGAAACCGCGATGCCCGAAAACACCTCCGTCAGCCTGGGCGA